>JAPLIE010000144.1 GCA_026389265.1 Cyanobacteriota bacterium
ATGCTCGACACCAACATGAATGCCCGCTGGCAGCACCAGCTGCCCTGGCTGCGGCGGGTCCTGGCGGCCAGCGGCGCCCCCTGGAAAGTGGTGGTGGGTCACCACCCCATCTACAGCAGTGGCTTTTATGGCAATGATCCAGCCGCCATCGCCCGACTCACACCGCTGTTCCGCCAACACGGGGTGCAGCTCTACATCAACGGTCACGAACACCACTACGAACGCAGTCGCGTGATCGACGGAACCACCTACCTGCAGGTGGGCGGTGCTGGGGCTGCGCTGCGGGCCGTGGTGCCCGCCGACCACAGCGCCCGGGCCCTCAGCCGCCACAGCTTCGCGGAACTCAGCGCCACCGCCACATCCCTCCAGGTGACCGGCTGGGATGACCGGGGCCAACGCATCGACTCGGCCGTGCTGAATCGCTGAAGCCGAACATGAGCAGCGCTCACCCCGCAGGGTTCAGCAGCCTGCGCAGCAGGTGCTGGTGGGTCAGGGCCTCCCGCCGGAGCCAGGCCACCCGCTCGCTGGGCGGTGGACGATCGAGCGTCGACTCCCAGAGCGCCGCGAGGCTGGGATTCGCGCCTTCGCCCAGCACCTGGAGGGGGCAGCCGATGGCCCTGGCGGCGGCGGCAACCTTTGGGTCGTAGCTGAGGGCGGCACAGGGCGCACCGGCGTGCGCCGCCAGGATCAGGCCATGGAGGCGCATCGCCAACACCAGGGAAGCTCCGGCGAACTGCTCTAGGGCGGCGGCTGGGTCGTCCACCGCCAGCTCCCGGCTTCGCTCCATCAGGCGCGTGGGTACCAGGCCCTCGGCGTTCAGGGCCCCCAGCAGCCCCTGATCCTGGTCCTGGTGAAAGGGCAACCAGAGCACCGCCCGGTCCGCGCTCGCCGCCAACTGATCGAGGGCCTTGAGATAGGGAGCCCAGGCCGTCCCCTGCAACTGAGCCACAGGCCGCCAGCAGAGCACGATCGGCCCGCCCCTCCCCTGCCAGGCTCGCGGCGCAAGGCCCCAGACCGGGTCGCTGCCCACCGGAGCCTCAATGCCCCAATCGGCCGCCAGGCTGGCCGAAGCCGGATCCCGCCAGCTGATCGCGTTGGCCAGCGGCAACAGGCTCCGCACCAGCAGGCGGCTGCGGCGTCGATGCAGTGGCCCCAGGCCCTGCCCCCATAGGCCGACCCGCTTGCCCTGGAGCCGGGCGGCGCCGATCAGGGCGGCGTAATACAGCAGGCTCTTGAAGCTGGTGGAATCCTGCAGCAGGCTGCCTCCGCCGAGCACCAGCGCATCGCATCCAGCCAGGGCCTGCAGCACCCCCGCGAGGCTGCGCCGATCGGTTGTGGCAACTCCGAAGCGGCGCTGCACCATCGGCTGATCGTGAGCGGTGACCAGGGGCTCCCAACCCTGCGGCAGCTGGCTGAGCAACACCTCCAGCAACGCATCGTCGCCGAGATTGTGCTCGCCGTAATAGCCGCAGAGCAGCACCTTCCCGCCGCCGTCCACGCCTTGATCTGCGTGTGACGGGTCAGAGGGGAGTTTCCTGGGCCCGCCGAGCTCCTGATCGCCGCCGACCACCACCAGAGCCCCGCCTACGCCTGCGAACTGAAAATAGGCGCGCTGTCCGCCGCTACCGCCATGGCCATGGAACTTCCGAGGGTGGTGTTCTTCGGCAGGAGCGGCAGCGATGCCCTCCAGTTCTTCGACCTGGATCTGGCCGACTGGAGGGGGGCCCGGATCCTGGATTGTCCCGGTGGTCCGGGTTCCCTGGTCGCCACAGCGCGCCGGAATGGCGTGGAGGCTGTGGCGGTGGATCCGCTCTATGCCCTCCCCAGCCCTGAAATCGAGCAGCGCTGCCTGGAGGATCTCGATCTCTCCCTGGAGCGCATTGCCCAGAGCGACGCCCTCAGAGCCGACATCGATCTGGCGGCCTATCGCCGCAGCAAGCTCATAGCCCTGGAGGAGTTTCTGGCCGATCGACTGGCCCATCCCGAGTCCTACCTGACAGCCAGCCTTCCCAACCTGCCGTTCGGTGCTGGCAGCTTCGATCTGGTGGTCTGCGGTCACCTCCTGTTTTCCTACGCCCCCCTGGCCGATGGGGGTCTATTTCCCACCGTGGAACCGCTGCTGACTCAGCTGCCGCCGCGGTGGGCCGGTCAGCTGACAACCACGGCCTATGACCAGGGTTTTGAGGGTGCCACGCCGCTGCTGCTGTTGGAGCGGGGCGGACCCGACAGAACCTGAACCAGCCCCAGCGTCAGCCGCGCTCGGCAGGCGCTCCCTACATTGCAGCCATTCGGGAGCCAGCTCCATGCATGCCCTCTCCCTGGGCACCTGGTGGATCCACGTCACCTCGGTGCTGGAGTGGCTGGTGGCGATCGCGGCGGTTCAGGCCTACGGACTGCGACGACGCGAAGGAGGGTGGCGCTGGCTGGCCCTGGCGATGCTGCCGGCCCTGGGCAGCGCCATGGCGGCCTGCACTTGGCATCTGTTCGACAATCCGGAGCAACTGCGCGGGCTGGTGGTTTTTCAGGCGGGCCTGACCACCTTGGGCAACGGCACTCTGGCTCTAGCCTGCTGGAATCTGCTGCGTCAGCAGCGGCGCCTCGATGGGCTCAAACCAGCCAGCCCCCTGGCCCCCGCAGCGACGCCGGAACCATGAGCGGCTCTTCGGTTCCCCTTGAAGCCCTGGCCGGCATCGACCCGGCGCCACTGTTCGTGCTCTCCCTGGTGCCCTACCTCGCCTTCCTCTGGTGGGCCTCCCGGGTGAGGGCCTTTCCGCGACTGGCCCTGCTGGGCTTCCAGCTCACCCTGCTGTTCGTGGCCGTCACGATCGTGGCAGCGGTGGTGGCCCAGCTGAAATTCGGCCGGCAACTCGCCGACGTGGACCCCTTGCACGGAGGCGCCGAGGCCTTCCTCACCCTGAGCAATGCCCTGGTGATGCTGGGCTTCGCCTGGGGCCGCAGCCAGCCTTCGCGCTAGGCCTTCGAGTGAACAAGTCTTACGTGAGGGCAGCGAAGCGGCTCTTCAACCGGAAGATAAGGCGTCGGCACATGGCTCCATGATCGCTCCCCTCCTGGCTCTGGCTCCCGCCACCGTTTCCTGGTCGCCGAAGGTGGGCCTGGTGATGATCCTCGCCAACATCATCGCCATCGCCATCGGCAAGGCCACCATCAAGCAGCCCAACGTGGGCCTGAAACTGCCCAGCTCCAATCTCTTCGGTGGCCTCAGCCACGGCGCCATGCTGGGCAC
>JAPLIE010000166.1 GCA_026389265.1 Cyanobacteriota bacterium
CCGGGCGATGAACCGCACCGTCACCCAGATCGCCCGCCAATGGATCCCGCCGGGGGCGGCCGAGATCAGCGAGGGCCTGCTCAACCGGGTGGAGGCGGGCATCCGCTGCTTCGATCCCTGCCTGTCGTGCTCCACCCACGCAGCGGGCCAGATGCCGTTGCATGTGCAGCTGATCGGCCCGAACGGGGAGATGCTGCAGGAGCGGTGGCGGCAGTGAGCCCCGCCGCAACCCGCCGGGAGCGGCGGTGCGATCTGCTGATTGGCTGGGGCAACGGCCTGCGCCAGGACGATGGGGTGGGAGGCGCCATCGCTGCCACCGCCGGGAGCTGGGAGCTCCCCAGCCTGGCGGTGATCGAGCGGACCCAGCTCACCCCCGAGCTGGCACCGCAGCTGGCCGCCGCCCGGCGCGTGCTGTTCGTGGATGCGGAACCGCCAGGGGCGGCGGGCCCGGGCGGTTGGCGGCTGGAGCCGCTCCTGCCAACAGCGGCTGAAGACGCCGATGCAGGGAACTCGGCTGGGCTGTTCAGCCACCATGTCAGTGCAGCTGAGCTGTTGCGGCTGGCTGAATGCCTCTATGGGCGCCGTCCGCCGGCCTGGCAACTGCTGGTGGCGGCCCACGGCTACGGCTTCAGCACCCGGCTCTCGCCCGCCACCGGGGCCGTGCTGGGCGAGGTGCTGGCGGCGGTGCGCCGCTGGTGCGGCGATGCATGAACTGGCGCTGATGGAGGAACTGCAGCGCATCGCCCTGGCGACGGCCGCAGCCCAGGGCGCCCAGCGGATTCACACCGTGATGCTCCGCGTGGGGCGACTCTCGGGGGTGGACCCAGACGCCCTCGCCTTCGCCTTTGAGGTGGTGATGGCGGGCGGAATCAGTCAAGGGGCAACGCTGGAGCTGGAGGTGGTGCCCACGCAGTGCCGCTGCGGCGGCTGCGGCCAGAGGTTCGAGCCGGTGGATGTGATCTTTGCCTGCACAATCTGTGGAGAGCTGTCGGCGGACGTGCTGCGGGGACGGGAGCTGGAGCTGACGGGATTGGAGGTGTCGTGAAGAGGGAAGGGATCGGCTGGCTTGGATGAACAAGCCTGCATCAGCAAGTTGCATGCATCTGTGCAGGACACAAGACTGCTCAGATCTCGTCAATCGACTGACCAACGGGACCACAGCTTGCATACATTTCGGGCTGCAGATATCGCATGAGCCAGAGGACGTACTCACGGAACTTTTGAATAGATCTATCCGTGACACCAGGAGCCAGCGGAGGCAGCTTACCGAGGTTCCTCTGCCTCATCTCAGCATTGACCATGACATCACGATCGTCGTCCAATGCGCTCTTGACAGCTTCTTCTAGGGCGTCCAAGGACCCTGCGCTGATTTTGAGGACAGCCAAACGAATGCGACGCATCCCACCGTAGGTGTTGTCATCAGTGATTGTGTTGAGCAGCAAATGGGCTGCTTTCACCTCAGCAGCCATGAACATTCCACTGACAAGAGCGTCGATATGCTTAGAATGCGCTGACGGGGAAAAGGATTTACCACCGCACTTAAAGCCCAGTTCATCGATAAAAGCCACTATGCCTTGATGATCATCGAGCTCTGGGAAAGCGGCAGCAACCATATCCGCCGCCGTTGATTGCATCTGATCCATCACGGTGCGGCGCGCGTCGTGACGTGTCTGCAATTCCTCCCGGACCCGCTGGATCAGGCCTGGCTGCTCCAAGATCCCTGCATCAGGGCCACCAAGGGCCGGGCCGTCGCCCGATGCAGCATCCGCAGCCACGCTTCGATTCAGACTGCCCCCCAATCCCGGCGGCGGGATGCCCTGATCTCTTCTCCCCCAGCCCCCGTGAGCGGCGCCGACGACACAGCCGATCACACCATCGAGCCAGCCGCTGCTGAGCCCCCCTGGCGCCAGCGGCTGCGCGCCGCCCTCGGGGATCTGCCCGCCGTCCGCCGCCGCCGCCTCCGCAGCCTGGCGCCCACCGGGGCCGCCGCCCTGCAGCCCGCCCCGACCGAACCCCAAGCAACCGCAGACACCCGCGCCGGAGCTGCCAGCCCCCCGCCGCCCTCCCCCCTGCTGGACCTAGCCAGCAACGACTACCTGGGCCTCAGTCGCGACCCGGCCGTGCTGGCGGCCGCCGCGGCTGAACTCCACGCCAGCGGCCTCGGCGCCACCGCCTCGCGCCTGATCTGCGGCACCCGGCCGGTGCATCTGCAGCTGGAGCAGGCCCTGGCCGCCTGGCTGGGGCGCGAGCGGGTGCTGCTCTTCCCCAGCGGCTTCCAGGCCAACCTGGCCGCCGTCTGCGCCCTCGCCGATCGCCACAGCCTGGTACTGGCCGATCGCCTGATCCACCACTCCCTGCTGGCCGGCGTGCGGGCCTGCGGCGCCCGCATCAAGCGCTTCGCCCACAACGATCCGGCCGATCTCGAGCGCCTCCTGCTCAGCGAGCGGCGCGCCCGCCCGGAGGCCCGCCTGCTGGTGCTCTGCGAAAGCCTCTACAGCATGGAAGGCAGCACCCCTCCCCTGGCCGCGCTGGCAGCCCTCTGTGAGCACCACCGGGTGCCGTTGCTGGTGGATGAGGCCCATGCCCTCGGCGTGCTCGGCCCCGGCGGCCGCGGCCTGGCCCATGGCATCGCCTCGGTGGCGCTCGTGAGCGGCACCTTCGGCAAGGCCTTCGGCAGCGGCGGCGCCTTCCTCGCCGGCGATTCCCTGGTGGGCGACTGGCTGCTGCAGAGCAGCGGCGCCTTCCGCTACACCACCGCCCTCGCCCCGCCCCTGGCGGCCGGCGCCCTGGCAGCCCTCGGCCGGATCCAGGCCGATCCCGAAGCCGCCTCCGCCCTGCTGGAGCGCAGCAGCCGTTGGCGCGATGCCCTGGAAGCCGCCGGCTGGCCCCGGCCCCCCGGCGAGGGGCCGATCCTTTCAGTGCGGCTCGGCGATGACGCCGCCGCCCTCGCCGCCCAAGAGCGGCTGGAGGCGGCGGGCCTGCTGGCCCTGGCGATTCGGCCGCCCACCGTGCCCGAGGGCACCGCCCGATTGCGGCTGGTGCTGCGGACTGGCCTTCCCTCCGGCACTCTGGAGAAGTTGTTGGTGGCCCTGGGTCCCGGACCCCACTTGCCGTCAGCCTCGCGCTGACTTTGTGGGTCCTTGGCCCCCCCAGCCTCCGAGGCTCGTTGCACAGCCGCTGCTGCCACCCCGCCACCCGCACCGTGCCCACCCCTTCGGCCTCCCCCCTCAAGGTGATCGCCATGCACGGCTGGAGCGGCACCGCCGCCGGCTGGGAGCCCTGGCGCGCCGAGGCGGAGGCCCGAGGCTGGCGGTGGCGCAACGGTGAGCGGGGCTACGGCGCAGAGCCACCCTTCCTGCCGGACTGGGGGCCGGAGGGGCTGCGCGTGCTGATCACTCACTCGATGGGAGCCCACCTGCTGCCCCCCTCCCTGTTGGCGAACGCCGAGCGGGTGGTGCTATTGGCCGGCTTCGGCCGCTTCGTGCCGCCGGGTCGCGAAGGGCGCCAGCTGCGTGCTGCCCTGGCGGCCATGGCCGCGGCCCTCGCCGAGGGCCCCGATCCCGGGGAAACCGCCCAGCGGGCCCAGGCCTTGCTGCAGTCGTTCCTGGTGCAGGCCGCCGCCCCCGATCCGGCCAGCCTGATGCCGCCCGGCCCCGCCGACCAGCCGGTGGGGCCCGAGGCCCGCCGCCGCCTTCGCCACGACCTGGCCCTGCTGAAGGCCACGGCCGACCTGCCCGAGGGCTTCCCGGAGCAGGTGCCGGTGCTGCTGGTAGAGGCCGGCGATGACCGGATCGTGGGGCCCAAGGTGCGTGAGCTCCTGCGCCAGCGGCTGCCGGCGGCGGAGCGGATCCTGATGCCCGGCACCGGCCACGCCTTTCTCAGCAGCCCGCCGCTGGCCGCCGTGCTGCAGTGGTTGGAGCGGACCGGCCCGTCATGACGCTGCCATCCCGGATTCCTGGCCCGCCAGCGGCCCTCGCCAACCCCAGCCTGCTGCCCCCGGATGACGCGGCGGCGAGGCAGGCCTTCTTGGAACAGCGACGATCGGATCAAGATGGGCTTATCAGCGTTCGGGGCCGGCATCTGCGCAGCGGGCCGCGGACCCTGCCGCAAGTTGCCGATCCCGCCCTGCCCAGCTTCAGTGGCCGGGTGCAACAGGGCTTCGGCCGCGGCGCCTCCAGCTACGAAGCCCAGGCCCGCCTGCAGCAAGCCGTGGCCTGGCGGCTCGGCCGTCTCTGCCGCGACCTTCCCCTCCCCGCCGGCCCCTGCGCCGACCTCGGTGCCGGCAGCGGCCTGCTCAGCCGGGCCCTGCTGGCCCAGCGGCCTGGCCTGGACAAGCCGCCCCTCCAGCTCGACCTCTGCCCCGAACTGCTCGCCCACAATCCCCACGCCGCGCCCAACACCGCCCCCTGGGACCTCAACCGTGGCCTGCCGCCCCAGCTCCAGGACGCCGGCCTGCTGCTCTCCAGCTTCGCCCTGCAGTGGCTGGACGATCCCATGGCCCAGCTGGCCCACTGGGCCGGCCGGCTCGCCCCCGGCGGCTGGCTGGCCCTGGCGGTGCCGGTGGCCGGCAGCTTCGACACCTGGCAGGCGGCAGCCCGCGCTGCATCCGTG
>JAPLIE010000185.1 GCA_026389265.1 Cyanobacteriota bacterium
CTTACTCGCATGGCGGGTTGGGTGGATCGCCTGGAGAGGTGGCTGAGTGGTCGAAAGCGAACGACTCGAAATCGTTTGAAGGGAAACCTTCCGTGGGTTCGAATCCCACCCTCTCCGTTGTTCAAGGGTCTTCAAAGGGTCTGGATCGTCCAGACCCTTTGCCGTTTCTGGGGTTAAGACGGGCAGGTGGTCCAGGCAAAACCAAAGAAGACCGGGATGGTCGCAAAGTTCAGTTGGGGTATTTCTCACATGCCTTTCACTGACAGCGATCTGAGCACGATTCTGATGCGCGGCAGACTCAGGGCTTGAGCCATAGGGAAATGGGACCAGACCACTGCCTGGCTTGACGAGCTGTATGCCCGGGGGCCGAAGTTTCGGCCTTCTCAGTTCAGAAGCAGAGTGCTTGAAGCAAAGCCCTCATCGTATGGTGTCTACTATGCCGTTCATCCACCCTTAATACGTGTGGAGCGTTAGCAAGTGCTGCATCGGCCGTAGCCCCGTCAGTTTTGCGATCGACGAGCAGCACAACCTTGGACAAGCCGGGTGAGGCAGCGAGCCGAACCAGCTCATGCAGGCAGCCCAAGTTGTTGGCCTGGAAGCCGCGAAGATCCATCAGCACCAACTGGCTGCGTTGCAGCAGCGCTTCCAGCACCCCCTGCCAGCTGCTGTCGTAGCAGCAGAAGTCGTGCACCCGGTAGCGGCCATCATGATCGGGATCGTCGGCGCCGGCTCCGATCTGGTGCCGCAAATCAGCGGGTGTTGCGATAAAGCGCTGAGCGAGGTTGCCATCGATGAAGTCGGTGAGTTCATCGGCATCGAGGGTGCGCAGGGCCAGGTCCGCTGCCGAGATCAGTAACACTGGCCCGAGGAAGCGCCAGCGCTGCACCACCTGATCGAACAGCCAGCCCACCGGCCCCGGGCGGCGGAACAGCCGCAGCACCAGCAGGGTGGGTGCTGGAGCCGGCGGCGACAGCAGCAGCCTGGGGGTGATCACGGTGAAGACGATCGGAATCCAGAGCCACGCCAACAGGGGGGTGAGGTATTGCAGAGCGCCACTGTTGGCGCTCCAGGAGGGGATCACCGCAAACAGCAGCACCACCAGGGCGGAGGCAGCGAGGGTGTAGCTGAGATCGGAGAACTTGCGATGGCGGTAGCTGCGAGCGATGCGGCGGCTTGCCGCATGAACCAGCCATAACCCCGCCACGACTGGCAGCAGATGGCCGATCAGCAACAAAGCGTCGGAGTTGGGCAACAGCCGCAGCAGGTGGGGACTGGCTCCCAGAGCGTTTAAGCCCACCAGGGCTCCTTGACCGACCAAGGCCAGAAGGGTGACCAGCAGCACGGGCGGATAGAGGAGTGGGGCGGTCGCCCGCAGGGCAGGAACTCCGATCAGAAGGATGAGCGCTGTGAGCGGGATCCCTTGCACAATCAAAAACCAGTCCACGAGCTGGCTTGCAGCCGTTGCACTCTGTTCATTGAACGAAAACCAGCTCACCAGGCCCGGTAGCAACACGCAGGCGAGGATCCACCCCACGGACCGCCGCCAGGGCAGCCGAGCAATCAGCCCCAACGCCATCCAGCCGGGAGAGGCCAAGGCCATGCCGATGGCCAGGATACGCAGCGGTGACAGAGCCAGGCCTGTCAGCAGCAGGTACGGCACCGCTGCGCTCAGGCCGATCAGCAACCAGAGCAGCCAAAGAGCCCCCCAGAAGCGGATCTCCCGCGACCGAAGCTGCCGATAGCTCGGCAGGGGAGCAAATGGCTCATGCGGCAGCGCGTCTTCTGGGACCCCCATCAGCGCCGCCCGCCATTCCGGGTCCACGGCCGCGGCTGGCATGGCCTTGGCCGACGGCGAAGGCAACCGACCCATCCCACGCAGCAAGGAGCGCCGGTACAACACCAGCACCACGCTGCTCACGATCAACGTGAGTGGAAGGGCCAGCACCATGGCGAAGGAGATGATCTCCGGCAGTTTCGTCATGGCGTGGCGGTCAGGGTGTGTTGTTCCGCAGAGCGCACCTCACGGTGCTTTTCTGCATAGCGCACCTCACGGTGCTTCACCGGATCCGTAGGGATTCGCGGAGATCCGAAAACCGTTGCCTGCTGGAGCGCGTCTGGTTCACCAGAGTGGGGCTTAGGCATCAATCAGGAGGGCGAATCACCCATGGCGGAGCCAGCAGCCTCCACCCCTGGCCCCGAGCCGCTGGACCTGCCGGCCGGAGTGCACCAGCTCTGCAGCTGCGGCCGCAGCCAGCACGGCTGGTTCTGCGATGGCGCTCACCTCGGCAGCGGGCGCGTGTCCTATGAGTTGCGGCTGAATCAGGCGGGAACGGTTCTGATGTGCCGCTGCGGCCGCTCCCGCCGCTATCCGCTCTGCGATGGCAGCCATGGCGTCCAGCCTCGCAGGCCCTGGTGGCGGCGATGGCGATAACGGGTTCGATCGTGCTAGCCGCCGACGATCCGGCCGCCCTGGCCCGCTTCTACGGCGCCCTGCTGGAGGTTGAGCCGCAGCCGGGTCTGAGCCCCAGCCACTGGCGGCTGCCCTGGCCAGCTGGCGGCTGGCTGGAGGTGTATGAGCCATCGCGAAGTCGGCCCCAACCTCGGCAGCTGGGGCGACTTGGGCTATGCCTGCAACGCCAGGCGGATGGAACAGGCACCCTTGCGTCGCTCCACGCCTGGATCGCCACGGCCCTCCACCTGGGCGCCAGCACGGGGGAGCCGCCGCGCCAGGAATCGTTCGGCGCCGAGGCCTGGCTGCTGGACCCGGAGGGCAACCGGGTGCTGCTGCTCGTGTTGCCTGCCTCGTGAAGCCCCCCTGGAATGGCACCACGGCTCAGCCCAGGGCACCACGATTCAGCCCAGGCCGCCCAGCCGGATCAGGTCCCCCACCACCACGAAGGCGATCGCCAGAGCCGTGATGCCGCGGATGTGCCAGGCCAGGCCGCTCAGGTAGTCGTCTGTGAGGTTGGGGATCAGCCGCAGCCGGGCCTGAACGGCCAGGGCGGCGGTTCCCGCGAGCAGCAGCTTCACGCCCACCAGCATCCCGATCGGGTTGGCCGGGTTCAGCAGCCCCCTAAAACCGGGCAGGACGATCCAGCCCATCCACAGCCCGGTGAGCACCTGGATCGCCAGAGCTGTCAGGCCCAGCGGCTCAAAGACCTCCTCGAAGGCGCGGATCTGGGTTGCGCTCCGCTCGCGTAGGGCTCTGGGCAGCACTCCCAGATCCAGCACCAGATGGCCGCCGGTCCACACCGTGGCGGCCAGGGCATGCACGATCACCAGCAGTGGAAACACGGACACGGCAGCTCCTGGCAACGGGTGGTACGCCTCGATCGCCTTGAACACAAGGTTCCCACCGCACCGGTTGCGTTGTGGCCTCTTGCGTTGGGCTCACGGGGGCTTTCGAGTCGCCACGCCATCACTGCGGCTGGCGGCTCAGCCAGCCCAGCATCAGCAGGCCCGAGGCGGCGATCCAGCTGCCGACCACCCGCAGGCCCAGGGCCAGCCAGCGGGGATGGGGTGGGTCCAGCGCCATCAGCAGCAGGGCCGTGACCACGGCGATCGCCACCGCCTCCCCCAGCAGGGCCGGTAGGGCGCCGCCATGGCCGGCCAGGCTGGAGCCGGCCACCAGGCCGAACAGGAGGGGCAGTGTCGCGGTGCCGCCAAGCCGGAAGCGCTCGCTCAGCCGCAGCGCCGGTCCCAGGGTCACCAGAACCCCCATGGCGGTGACGAGGGCTGCACACGGGAGCGCCAGGGGCAGTTCCATCCCCACCACAAGACCGCCCAATCCCCCCACCAGCCAACTGAGCGGCAGCATCAGGGCCAGCCGATCCAGCCAGGGCCGGCCGCTCTGGACCGCCAGCAGCACTAGGGCCACCAGCAGCAGCAGGTCGAGGGGCTGCAGCACCAGCCGCGCCATGCCATCGCCCCACGGTCCCAGTCCGGTGGGCACCAGATGGGCCAGGGGCAGGCTTCCAAGGGGTGCCCAGAGCGTTGCCGTGGGACCGGGACCGCTCATTGGAGGGCCCGCTCCAGGAACCACAGGCCCACCAGGGCCACCCCGGCGCCGGCCAGCCGCACCACGACCCGGCCACCCGGCCAGTGCCGCGCTTCCCCCAGCAGGATTCCCACCAGGTGCAGCAACCCCGTGGCGATCACGAAGGCCAGGCTGTACAGGAGGGGATGGGCGCCGGCGGGCAGTTCGGCGCCGTGGGCGTGGCCGTGGAACACCGCGAAGGTCGCCACGATCAATGCCGCCAGCCACAGAGGCGGCCTGAGCTCAAACAGCACCATCACCCCCATCACCAGTCCGGAGAGGGCGATGCCCACCTCCACCCCGGGGAGCGGCATCCCCAGCAGGGCCAGCAGGCCGCCAAGGGCCATCATCGGCGGGAAGGCCAGGGGCAGCAGCCAGAGGGCCGGAGGGCCCAGCACCGCCCCCCAGAGGCCTACGGCCCCACCATGGCCACCACGTGATCGAGGCCGCTGATCGGGTGGAGGAAGCCCGCCAACAAAGCCGCCGCCGGGGTGGAGGTCGGCATGGGCCCAGGCGGCCGCGGGGGTCAGCAAGGCGGCCACCAAGGCCGCAGAGAGGAGGGAGAGGCGGCGCTGCACGGCCCAAGGACTGGGCCCCCAATATTGCCCCATCCTTCGCTGCTCCGTGAGCTGAGGGCAGAGCCTGCCCAGGGAGCCGAGCTGCGGCTTCCGCAGCACCCTTCAGGGCCTGCCGGCCAGCCGTTCGCTCGGCACCACCTCCATCCCGATCGGGGCAAGGGCGATCAGGGCCAGCTTGAGGTGCTGGATGCCGAAGGGGATCCCCACGATCGAGGCGAAGCAGGCCAGGGCGGAGCTCACATGGCCGATCGCCAGCCACCAACCGGCCACCAGGAACCAGATCACATTGCCGATGAGCCCCAGGGGACCGTGGGCCAGGTCGGGGCGACCAGTGAGATCGCGGCGGCTGATCGCCTCCTGGCCGAAGGGCCAGAAGGAGAAATTCGCGATTCGAAAGCAGGCACGAGCCCAGGGCAGGCCCACGATCGTGATCGCTGCCAGCACCCCCGCCAGCCACCAGCCCAGACCCATCACGAATCCCCCCAGCACGAACCAGAGCACGTTCAGCAGGAAGCGGAGCATGGGGAACGGGAGGACCCGTGATCAACGCCAACTTCACCGTAAGTGGGCTGAATTGCCTCCCTACCGGGTGGACAACCGAACGGGGCCATCCGGATCAGGAGTGGAACAGCAGCACGAGGCCCGATTTCACCTGGTGGAATTCCCGTTCCTCCCGGCTCAGGTCGAGGCCTACCTCCAGCCCCTCCTTGAGGGCCATCTCATAGGGCGGCGCCGAGGGTGCGGCCCCGGCGCACCAGAGGGCCGCGATGCCCACCGGCGTGGCATGCCAGCTGAACCGCTCGGTGGTTCCGATCGTGGGTTCCTTGAGCGCATCCTCAAGGAGCTCTCGAATGGCCATCGCTGCCGGTTTGCCCCCACGCACTGGACACAGTTTCATTCGCTCTTCCTGGAGGGAAAGCGACCTGAGAGCATTCGTGATACACCGCCAGCCCAGCTGACCTGGGGGATTGCGGCCTAATCTGATTCCAAGGCAGGGATCCGGCATGAGTGCGCTTCCCGGCCCGATCGCCCTGGTGCACGAGTGGTTCACCCCGCGTTCGGTCGGTGGCGCCGAAGCGGTGGTGGGGGAGCTGGATCGTCTGCTCGCGGAGCGGGCCCACAGCCCCCGTCTGTTTGCTCTGGTGGATGGTGAGAGCAGCCGCCCCGGCAGCTGGCTGGAGGGCCGCTCCATCACCACCAGCTTCATTCAGCGCCTTCCCTGGGGCATCAGCCACGTGCAGCAGTATTTGCCGCTGCTGCCTCTGGCGATCGAGCAGCTCGACCTGGCCGGCTTCCCCTTAGTGCTGAGCAGCAGCCACCTGGTGGCCAAGGGTGTACTCATCGGCCCAGACCAGTTGCATGTGAGCTATGTGCACACCCCGGTGCGTTACGCCTGGGATCAGATGCACCCTTATCTAGAGCGTTCCGCCTTGGCACGCGGCCCCCTCGGACCGCTGGTGCGGCTTCAGCTCCACCAGCTGCGGCAGTGGGATGCCCTCAGCGCCCAGCGGGTGGACGCTCTGGTGGCCAACTCCCGCTTCACGGCCCGGCGCATCCGTCGCTGCTGGCGCCGGCGGGCCGAGGTGGTGCATCCGCCCGTGGCGGTGGATCGCTTCCGCTGGAATCAGTCCCGCGATGCCACCTATGTGAGCCTCTGCCGCCTGGTTCCCAACAAACGGGTCGATGTGGTGGTGCAGGCCTTCAACCGCACCGGCCTGCCCTTGGTGGTGATCGGCGACGGCCCGGAGCGGCGGCGGCTGGAGGCGATGGCGGGTCCCACCATCCGCTTCCTGGGCCGCTGCGGCGATGCCGAGGCCAACGGCTGGCTGGAGCGTTGCCGGGCCTATGTGTATGCGGGTTTGGAGGATTTCGGCATCGCCCCGGTGGAGGCGATGGCGGCGGGTGCGCCGGTGATCGCCTATGGCGCCGGTGGCCTGCGGGACAGCGTGCGTTGCCTGCAGGAGGGCGAGTCTTACCCCACCGGTCTGCTGTTCCCGGAGCAGAGTGCTGCCAGCCTGGCGGCGGCTTTGGAGCACTTTGAGGCCGCCGCCCTCTGGCGCCGGCTGCCGCCCGAGGGCCAGCGCCAGTGGGCGGAAAACTTCGCCCCCGAGCGTTTCCGGGAGCGCATGGCCGCCGTGCTGGAGCGTCACTGGCATCTCCATCGCGAGCGGCTGCGGCGCGAGGGTGCCGCCATCGCCACCGGAGCGTCTGTGCCTCTGGGATGAGTGGCCTCGCCAGCTTGAGTCTCAGCCAGGCCGATCCTTAGATTCGTGTTCCGACAGGGTTCTCGATGCTTTCATCACTCGGGAATGGTGCTGGAACCCGATCGCCGCGACCGGTGCGATCTCTCCACGCCGCCCCGATGGTTGAGGCCGAACCCCAAGGCAGAGCCCTCCAAGCGCTACGCGCTGATCAGCTGATTCAGCTGCAATCGAAGCGTTCCCGGGTGATCAAGCGCAGCGGAGACATCATCTTCTCCCTAGCTGTTCTCGGTCTGGGTTCGCCGGTGTTTTTAGCGCTGGCGCTGCTGGTAAAACTCACCTCCCGCGGACCGGTTTTCTATGTGCAGCAGCGGGTGGGACGCGATTATCGCAGTTTTGGTTGCATCAAGTTCCGCACCATGCGGCGTGATGCGGATCGGATCCTCTCGCGGATTCTTTCGGAATCCCCCGACCTACAAGAGGAATTCCGTAATGATTTCAAGCTTAAGAATGATCCTCGCATCACCCGTCTGGGTAAGTTTCTGCGGCGCTCCAGTCTCGATGAATTACCCCAGTTTGTGAATGTCCTGCGTGGCGAGATGAGTGTGGTGGGTCCCCGTCCGATCGTGCGCCAGGAGCTCCCCCGATATGGCAATCGCATGGAGGAGGTCCTCGCCGTTCGTCCAGGCCTCACCGGTCTTTGGCAGGTTTCCGGCCGCAATAATCTCAGTTATGAGGAACGGGTTGCCCTTGATCTCCACTACGCCAGCCAACGCACCTTCGGTCTTGATCTTTCCATCATAGTGCGCACCCTCCGGGTGATTTTCGATCCCCGCGACCGCGGCGCCTACTGAGACTGCCCCCATGCGGGACCCAGGCTCACCAGAGCGGCGCACACCAGCAATCCCACCGCCAGCCAGCAGAGCTCCAGCCGGCGGCTGAGGCCCAGGATGCGTTCCACGCCCTCCCGGTCGGCAATGGGGCAGTTGGCGGCGAGCACCGGTTTGGCTTTCGCGATGCCCCCGTAGTGGTTGACACCCCCCAGGCGCACGCCGGCGGCCAGGGCGTAGGCCGCCTGGGAGACCCCCGCATTTGGGGAGGGGTCCGGCGCTCCCTCCCGCAGGGCCCTCCGGAAGCTTCGCCAGCTCCCCACCAGGGCGGCACCGGCCAGTGGCGGCAGGCTCAGGGCCACCAGACGGCAGGGCAGCCAGGTGAGCAGATCGTCGAGCCGGGCGCCGGCGGTGCCCAGCCAACGCAACCGGCCGCGGCGGTATCCCAGCATCGAATCGAGGGTGCTGGAGGCCTTGTAGGCCCAGGCCAGGGTGAGGGGCCCCGGGCCGCCAACGGCCCCCAGCACGGCCCCCACCAGCATCCAGAAGAGGGGACCGAACAGCCCATCCACCCCGTTCTCCGCCGCCGTTTCGGCCAGGGCCCGCAGGATGCCGTTCTCCTCCAGCCCCTCCACATCACGGCCCACGATCCAGGCCAGCCGAAGGCGGGCTTCCTCCAGTCGCCCGCTGCCCTTCCTTTCAAGGGCCGCCAGCACGGCCCGCACCGCCTGTTCCAGGCTGCGTCCTGCCAGGGCGCTGCCCAGGCCGATCAGCAGTAGGGGGATGCCCAGGAGCGGCCAGCGGCGGGCCAGGGATTCCAGGCAGGCTCCGGCCGCAGCGCTGCCCCCCACCAACACCAGGGTGATCAGAATCCCAGCCAGGCGCAGTCGGCCGGGGTGATCGCCGGCCCAGCGTTCCGCCCCGGTGCGGAGGCCCGTAATCACCCCTCCCATCACCTGCACCGGGTGGAGCAAGCCATGCGGGTCGCCCACCAGCCGATCGAGGCCACAGGCCAAGGCCACCAGGAGCCAGAGGCTGAGCGTGCCGGAGGCCGTGTTCACCCGGCGGTGCTCCGTCCAACCGGGCGACCCCGCACTCCCAGGGCCAGCCGATCGAAGAGGCTCCCGCCCAACACACCTTGGGCGATGCCAACGGCCATCAATCCTGCTCCTTCGGAGTCCCCGCCCCTGTGGCGCATACCGGGCCGTTCGATAAGGGTGGGATTCAGGCCGCCTTCAGCCAGCTGAACATCGAGCGCAGGCCCTTGCCCACCTGTTCGATCGGGTGCTCGGCATCACGCGCGCGGATGCGGTCCATCTCCGGCTTGCCGGCATCGCATTCGGCCACGAAGTTACGGGCGAAGGTGCCGTCCTGGATGTCGGAGAGGATTCGCTTCATCTCCGCCTTGGTGTCGGCGGTGATCAGGCGCGGGCCGCTCACGTAGTCGCCGTATTCGGCGGTGTTGGAGATCGAATCGCGCATGGCGGTGAGGCCGCCCTTCACCATCAGATCCACGATCAGCTTCACCTCGTGCAGGCACTCGAAGTAGGCCAGCTCGGGCTGGTAACCGGCTTCCACCAGGGTCTCGAAGCCGGCCTTGACAAGCTCGCTCAGGCCGCCGCAGAGCACGGCCTGCTCGCCGAATAGATCGGTTTCGGTTTCTTCCTTGAAGTTGGTTTCGAGGATGCCGGCGCGGGTGCCCCCGATCGCCTTGGCATAGGCCATCGCCAGGGCGCGGGCGTTGCCGGAGGCGTCCTGCTCCACGGCGAACAGGCAGGGCACGCCCTGGCCGTTCTGGTATTCCCAGCGCACGGTGTGGCCGGGACCCTTCGGGGCGATCATCACCACGTCCACATCGGCGGGGGGCTGGATCAGGCCGAAGCGGATGTTGAAGCCGTGGGCGAAGCTCAGCACCTTGCCGGCGCTCAGGTGCGGCGCGATCTCGGCGGCGTAGACAGCTTTCTGGAACTCATCGGGCAGCAGCACCATGATCCAATCGGCCTTGGCGGCCGCATCGGCCACGCTCAGCACCTCAAGGCCGTCAGCCTGGGCCTTGGCGGCTGATCGGCTGCCTTCGTAGAGGCCCACCACCACGTTCACGCCGCTGTCTTTGAGATTCAGGGCATGGGCATGGCCCTGGGAGCCGTAGCCGATGATCGCTACCGTCTTGCCGGCGAGAAGGGACTGGTCGGCGTCCTGGTCGTAAAACAGCTGGGCCATGGAGGCGTCGGGTCTCGGCTGAGCAGGGATCGAGCTTACGCAAGCGTCCGTCTTGGCCAGCCTGCACACCACCGACACTCAGGCATGGGCGGGGCGCGCGCGGACCGATAGGCGCTCCGGCCCCCCTACGGTTGGCATTGCCTCCTGCTGCGCCATGGCCTACAAACCCGCTGCCACCGCTACCACCCCCTCTGCCGCAGCCTTGTTCGAAGCTCACATGCAGGCGGAGCTCCATGCCGATCTCGAGGCCACCATGGCCACGATGGTCGACGATCCCCACCTGCTCAATCTGGGCTCCGGCACCGGTGGCGAGGGGGCTGCGGGGGTGCGTGAGTTCTACGCCACGAAGCTGATCGGGCAGTTCTTCCCGCCCGATGTGGAGTTCATCTCGATTTCGCGCACCATGGATCAGGAGCGGCTCGTGGATGAGCTGGTGATTCGCTTCACCCACACCCAGGCGATCGGCCACCTGTTGCCCGGCGTGGCTCCGACCGGCCAGCGGGTGGAGATGGCCTTGGTGGTGATCGTGGGGGTGAAGGAAGGAAAGGTGGCCTCCGAGCACATCTACTGGGACCAAGCCGGACTGCTGGCTCAGCTCGGCCTGCTCGATCAAGCTGGGCTGCCGGTGGATTTGCACACGGCCGCCCGGCTCCTCGCCTTCACCGGCAAGGGCTGAGCCCCGCCGGGCCATCGCTCAGAACCGATCGGTGTGGTGATGCAACGCCCGCCAGTGACCTTTCTCCTTGCGGAACACGGTGGTGGAGCGGATGTCCAGCTTCAGCGCAACACCCTCCCGGGTCATGCCGCTGGTGCGTTCGATGCAGGTGAGCAGGCCCATCTCGGGCGATTCCACGTACCGGCGGTCATCGGCCACGAGGGTTCCCGCAAATCCCATGGCGGCTTCCTTGGCGAATTCCTCCATTACGGCCTGCCGTCCGGTGCAGAGGGCACCGGTGGGACCCCAGTGGCTGATGTCGTCTGCGTCCGACCAGATCTCTGAGAATGCGGAGGGATCACCGGCCAGCAGGCGGTTGCCTGCCGCATAGAAGGCGTCGGCGGCTTCCTCGAGGGTGGTGGGCATGGTGGGGATCAGGCTTCGCTGGGGTGGGCGATCACCCGGTCGATCAGGCCGTACTCCTTGGCCTCGGCGGCGCTGAGGAAGTAATCGCGGTCGGTGTCCTTGGCGATCTTGTCCAGGGGCTGGCCGGTCATGTCGGCCATCGACTGATTGAGCATGTCCTTGATGCGCAGGATCTCGCGAGCCTCGATCTCGATGTCGCTGGCCTGGCGCTGGCTGGTGCCCCCCAGGGGCTGGTGGATCATGATCCGGCTGTGGGGCAGGGCCAGACGCTTGCCCTTGGTGCCGGCCGCCAGCAGGAAGGCGCCCATGGAGGCGGCCAAGCCCACACAGATCGTGACCACCTCCGACTTCACGTATTGCATGGTGTCGTAGATGGCCAGGCCGGCGGTCACCGAGCCGCCGGGGGAATTGATATAGAGATAGATCGGCTTGCTGTTGTCCTCGGAGTCGAGATACAGCATCTGGGCCACCAAGGCATTGGCCACGCCGTCGTTCACCTCGGAGCCGAGGAAGAGGATCCGCTCAACGGCCAGACGGCTGTAGATGCTGATCCAGCGCTCGTACTGGCTGCCGGGCAGGCGGTAGGGAACGCTGGGAACACCGATCGGCATGGCTTGGAAGAGGGGTGGAGCCCGGGTGGGGCTGGTTTGGGGGTGGTGCCCCGCCGGGAAGCGGGGCCTTGGGGCTGGGTGGACTCATCTCCGGCAGGAGCGGGGTCCGACCGGAAGCTCAGCCGATGCCGGCGGCCGTGGGCAGCGGCGTTGGCAGTTGTTTTTGGCTGGTGAGCACCCGGTCGATCAGGCCGTAGTCCTTGGCCTCCTCGGCGGTGAGGTAGGTCATGCGGTCGGAATCGCGGGACAGCTGCTCCACGCTCTTACCCGTGTTGAGGGAGAGCATCTCGAGCATGGTGTGCTTGTTGTGCAGCACCTCCTTGGCCCGGATCTGAATGTCGCTGGCTTGGCCGCGGGCGCCGCTGCGGGGCTGGTGCAGCACGATCGAGGCGTGTGGCAATGAGGCCCGGTGGCCCTTGGTGCCGGCGCTGAGGATCATGGCGGCGGTGCCCATCGCCTGGCCAATGCAGATGGTGTGCACCGGCGGCTTCACATAGCGCAGGGTGTCGCAGATGGCGAAGGCCTCGGTTTCGAAGCCGATCGCATCACCGGAATACCAGCTGGTGCCGGTGGAGTTGATGTAGAAGAAGATCGGTTTCTCGGGATTATCGAATTCGAGGTAAAGCAGCTGGGCGATGATCAGCTCGGTCACATCCACGCCCATCTGACGTTTGGCGTCATCGTCGGAGAACAGCGGCAGACCGAGATACACGATCCGCTCCTTGAGCAGCAGCGACTCCAGGTCTGGTGGTGGAGTGCGCATCACTGCGGAATCGCCGTAGTAGGGGGCCGACACCGTCATCTCTGGAATCATCCGTGCCGTCTCCGCTGGTCACCAGGGTGATACCAGGAGCCTAGCTGGGGCCGGTGGGCTGCGGTCCGCCGCTGGCCACGGGTTTTCCGCCCTGCCGGCCGGTGGGTCTGTCGCAGCGGGCGAACACCATGCGTCCCGTCGGGGTCTGCAGGGCTCCGGTCACGGTCACCGCCAGTCGGTCGCCGATGCGCTGGCGGGCATCTTCCACCACCACCATGGTGCCGTCCTCCAGGTAGCCCACGCCCTGGTCGGCTTCCTTGCCCTCCCGCACGATCTTTAGCTGCAGGGCATCGCCTGGCTGAACCTCGGGCCGAAGGGCGATCACCAGGGCGCTGAGGTTCATCACCTTGAGCTCCTGCACTTGAGCCACCTGGGCCAGGTTGTAGTCGGCGGTGAGCAGGGTGCCGCCCGTGTCGGCCGTGAGCTTGAGCAGCTTGTCGTCGGCACCATTGCCCTCGTAGCGGGTGCTGTTCACCACCAGACGCCGCCCGTAGGTTTCGCGGAGCTCAGACAGCAGCTTCAGGCCGCGGCGGCCCTTGCCGCGCTTCTCAGCGTTGCTGGAATCGGCCAGGGCCTGCAGTTCATCAATCACGGCCTGGGCCACGATCACCTGGCCCTCCAGCAGCCCCGATTCCAGTAGGCCCCTGATCCGGCCATCGATAATCACGCTGGTGTCGAGGATCTTGGCGCTGGCTGGCAGCAGCACCCCATCGGCCACCAGCAGGGCTTCGGTGCTGGTGGGGTTGAAGAGACGCAGCAGGGTGCGGCCGTGCACCTCGGCCAGGTTGTAACCCAGCACTCCGAAGAACACATTGCTGAGCACCGCCGCCAGGGGCTTCACCAGCACCACCTCCCAGGGCAGGGGCAGCAGCAGGATCGGCGCCAGCAGCAGGTTGGCCACCAGCAGCCCGAGGATCAGCCCCACGGCCCGGCTCACGAGCAGATCGGTGGGCATGCTGCGCACTTGGGCCATCAGGCGCTTGCGCAGCTGCTGGAAGAAAAAGCCGGCCAGCAGCCCGAAGAAGGCCCCGAAGCCGGCCAGCACGGTGCGCAAACCTTCCTGGTTGGACACCTGCAACAGCAGTTTTTCGGGCAGCAGGTCCACCCCCAGCCAGCCGGTGGCGGCGCCGGAGATCAGGAACAGCAGCAGGATGAGGGAGTCCACCATGGGTCCAGGGGGCCGGATTCGCGTGGATGCCCATCACGTCAGCAAGGCAGCATGCCCGATACCGGGCGATTCGGCTGCAGGGGGTTACCCGCTGTGACCGAGAACCCTCACCAGTCCGCCCCCGCCACTGCGGCCCCATGGAGCCCGCCGCCCTGTGCCGCTGTCCCTGACGCATCCGTGGTCCGCCCTGCCCCTCCGCCGCACCAGGCGCCCCCCCGCAGCGCCTACCTCCACATCCCCTTCTGCCACCGCCGCTGCTTCTACTGCGATTTCCCGGTGGTGCCCCTGGGGGATCGGGCCGATGGCGCCAGCGGGCCAGGTGCGGCCTCGATTGCCGCCTATCTGGAGTTGCTGCATCGGGACATTGCCCGTTCCCCCGCGGGGCCGCCCCTCTCCACCGTCTATCTGGGCGGCGGCACACCCTCGATGCTCACCCCCCACCAGGTGGGTGGGCTGCTGGCGGCCCTGGCGCGCCGTTTCGGCCTGGCCCCGGCCGCCGAGATCAGCCTGGAGATGGATCCGGCCAGTTTCGATCGGCCCCGCTTGGCCGGCTACCTGGCCGCCGGTGTCAACCGGGTGAGCCTCGGCGGCCAGAGCTTTGATGACGCTGTGCTGGCCAGCCTCGGCCGTCGCCACCGCCGCGCCGACCTGCTCGAGGCCGCCGGCTGGCTGGAGCGGGCCCGCCGGGCCGGGGAGCTGCGGAGCTGGAGTCTTGATTTGATCCAGGGGGTTCCTCTGGCGGGCGGAGCTGCTCCGGGCGGTGAGCCGGCGGCCGCTTCCTTCCCTCCCCGCCAGGAGGTGCTGCGCCACTGGCAGTCGGACCTCACGCAGGCCATCGCCGTGGGGCCTCCCCATCTCTCCCTCTATGACCTGATCGTGGAACCCGGCACGGTGTTCGAGCGTCTGCAGCGGCAGGGAGCGTTGCCCCTTCCTGATGACGACACCTCGGCGGACCTGATGGAGCTCAGCCAGAGCCGCCTTGCCGCGGCGGGTTACGGCCACTACGAGGTGTCGAACTACGCCCTGCCTGGCCATGCCTCCCGCCACAACCGCGGCTACTGGAGCGGCGCCGGCTGGTGGGGTTTCGGGCTGGGTGCCACCGCGGCCCCCTGGGGCGAGCGCCAGGCCAGGCCCCGCACCCGCCAGGCCTATGCCGACTGGCTGGCCGCCTCGGAGGCCGCCGAGGGCCCGCCGGGATCATGGGCCGCGGCGGTGCTTGGCGCTGGCGCCAGCCAACCTGCCAGCAGCGGCATGCCGTTCGATTAGCGTCTGCTGGTGGGCCTCCGCCGCCGGGAGGGGGTGAACCTGGAGGCTCTCGCCGTCGCCTATCAGATCAGACGGGAGTCCTTGGCCGACCTGCGGGATCGGCTTCAGCCCTACGAGCGGGAGGGACTGCTGCGCATCGAAGGACCGCGCTGGCGGCTGAGTGACCCGGAGGGCCTGGCCCTCAGCAATGGGGTGCTGCGGGAGTGTCTTGAGTGGTGGGAGCGCGCTGGCTGCCGATCCAGCCCCGCAGCGCCTCGATCGCCAGACCCCGCCCATCCATCAGCGGAGGCGAGAAGGGAGGCTGGCGGGGGGTGAGCCCCAGCAGGTCGGCGGTGACCCGCACCTGGCCGTCGCAGCCTTCGCCGGCGCCGATGCCGATCACGGGAATGGTGAGCTGCCCGCTGATGGTGGTCGCCACGGAGGCGGGCACGTGTTCAAGCACCAAGGCGAAGCAGCCTGCCGCCTCAAGTTCGCGAGCCTGGCGCTGCAGCCGCTCCTGGGCCACCGGATCCTGGGCCTGGCGCCGGTAGCCCAGCCGATGCACCGACTGCGGCGTGAGCCCCAGATGTCCCATCACTGGGATGCCGCTGCGCACCATCCGGTCGATCACAGCCAGCGTTTCCGGTTCGGCGCCCTCCAGTTTCACGGCCGCCGCCGGGGTTTCCTTCAGCACCCTGCCGGCGGCCGCCACGGCATCGTCGGCGCCGCATTGGTAGCTGAGGAAGGGCAGATCAGCAATCAGCAGGGGGGGGTGGCTGCCAGCCGCCATCGCCAGACCACGGCCCACGGCCCGGCTGTGATGCAGCATCTCCTCGAGCGTCACCGGCAGGGTGGTGGCATGACCCAGCACCACCATCGCCAGGGAATCACCCACCAGCACCGCATCGGCACCTGCTTCGGCCACGATCGCCGCCGAGAGGGCATCCCAGGCGGTGAGCACGCTGATCGGCAGGCCGGCCTGCTTGCGCTGCAGCAGATCATGCGGGCGCTGGGGCACGGCGGCGTAACGGGCTGGACATCCCCCATCGTGGCAGTCCGTCGCTGGCTATCCCGGCGGCTGGCCTTGCTAGGTTGAATTCGACTCGGACCCACGCGGCCAGGACGCCCAAATCTGGTCAGGACCGGAAGGGAGCAGCCACACGGGATGCTCCGGGCAGGCGTGGACTCCGGGTCACCCCCTTCAGGGCGCGGAGCAGGTCGGAACGCTCCAATCCTTGCCGTTTTCACGTCAGTCCGCTGCTAGGCGCTCGGCTGAACCCGGTCTGTCCGCTATTGGCGCGGCCTCTCCGCTGCAAGAACAGCCTCTCCGCTGCAAGGACAGCCTGTCCGCTGCCAGGCCGGCTTGCCCCCTGAATGCCTGGCCCGCTGAAAGCCTGGCCCGCTGAACGCAATCCCGCCTGTGGTGGAACCTCCAGGTGAGCTCATCGAGGCGATGCACCCCAGGCCGGTGGCAGGGCGGACCGCAAGGGCGACGTCGCTCGCAACGTGCGTTGGTCCACCCAGGCACGGCTGCTCGGCACCGGGTGGCCCTCGTCTAGGACCAACCCCTCAGTCTCTGGGACGAAGGAGGTTCGAGCGGAGGGCGGCGATTCGGGTCTTATTCGGGCCTGGACTGGCGGTTGAGCAGGAAGGGTGGAATCTTCGCCCCGCGCTCTTCGCTCACTGCAGCCTGGTAGGGGGTGCTGAAGCTGCTGTTCCGCTCGGGCCGATAGCTGCCGCCGCTCTCGAAACCCGTGGCGATCACGGTCACATGGATCTCACCCTCAAGGCTGTCATCCACCACGGCCCCCACGATGATGTTGGCGTCGGGATCCACCACGTCGTAGATCACCTCCGAGGCGGTGGTCATGTCTTCGAGGGTCATGTCGCGG
>JAPLIE010000143.1 GCA_026389265.1 Cyanobacteriota bacterium
CTGGATTCGATGAACCAGCGCCTGTCCTGCCTCCACCCCAACCCGGGATGGAGTGGAGCCGCCGCCCCGCAACTCTCCTCCACGCCCGCCATCTCTGACGCGGTTGGGAAACACTGCATCCTCGAGCTGTACGACTGTCAAAGCAGCCGACTGGATGACGAAGCTTTCCTCAGGGACACCATCACCACTGCAGCCAAACGTGCCGGTGCCACCCTCCTCAACCTCATCACCCATCGCTTCGAGCCCCAGGGCGTGACTGGGCTGGCATTGCTGGCCGAATCCCACATCTCTATCCACACCTGGCCGGAATCCGGCTACGCGGCCGTGGATGTCTTCACTTGCGGTGACCACACCATGCCCGAACGGGCCTGTCAGGTGCTGGTCGAGGAACTCGGAGCCGCTCGGCACAAGCTCACCAGCTTTCGCCGCGAAACCCCGGGATCGATCGCCGAAACCCCCCGCGAGCCGGAACTCTCCCCGGCCTGAAGCTCTCTCCGGCCTGCTGAAGAGTCATCTCCATCCCCGGACTGCCTATGGCAGCCCGGGGATTTCTTTAATGGGCGCTCACCCACCGGCTCCGGGTCGATCACGGTTGAGCTTGCCGCTCACCAGTCCCTCCAGGTCGAGGGCAACGGCCGTGAAACCGAGCTTCCCCAGGGCAGCCACCAGCTCTTGGCGCAACGGACCCTGGGACAGCCTGGCCAGCACCGCGGGGAGGGCCCCGGCTGGCAACTCGATGCGGGCGGTCTCCCCCTGACTGCGCACCCGCAGTTCGCGGAATCCCTGCTCCCGCAACCAGTCCTCAGCGGCCGCCACCCGCTGCAGCCGGGCCGCCGTGATCGGCTCACCGTAGGGAAAGCGGGAGGCCAGACAGGGTTGGGCCGGCTTGTCCCACCAGGGCAACCCCAGGGCCCGCGAGAGGCACCGCACCCCCTGCTTGTCGATGCCGGCCTCGGCCAACGGGGAGATCACCCCACGCTCACGGGCTGCCCCGAGACCGGGGCGGTAGTCGGCCAGATCATCCAGGTTCACCCCATCGAGCACCACCGCATCGGTGGCGAGGGCGAGCGGCGCCAGCAGACCATGGAGTTCCCGCTTGCAGGCATAGCAGCGATCCTGAGGATTGCGGGCATAGGCCGGATCCTCTAGTTCGGCGGTGGGGATTTCCTGGTGCCGCAGTCCCAGCCAGCGGGCCTGGGCTCGAGCCTCCTGGCGCAGATGGGGTGCCAGGGCCGGGGAAACACCAGTCACCGCCAGGGCCCGATCCCCGATCCGGTCCACGGCCAGGGCCGCCACCAGGGCACTGTCCACCCCGCCGGAATAGGCCACCACCACCTGGGGAAAGGCGGCGATGCGGTCGCTCACCGCCCGATAGGCCTCCTCTAGGTCCGAGGGGAGCGCTTCGAGAAGGGTGAGAGGAGGGGGCGAGGAATCCATGGGGATGATCCTGGCAAGTCTCTTCCCATTCAGGGAGGAACCGGCCAAGCGACCCCGAGCCCGCCGCTCAGATCGGGTCGATTCCATGGGATCCCCCCGGGGGGCTCAGTAGCATCGATGAATCACCGCTTTCCGATGACGCCCCCGCCCCCCGGCCCTACCCAGACCCCCCAACGGGGCACCGGTCGGGGTATAGGCATCCGCACGGCCGCCGGCAGCGATGAACGCGCCCACGGTCAGTTGCATGTCTACGACGGTGACGGCAAGGGGAAAAGCCAGGCGGCCCTCGGGGTGGTGCTCCGCACCATCGGCCTTGGAATCTGCGAGCGCAAGCGCACCCGGGTGCTACTGCTGCGGTTCCTGAAGGGACCCGGCCGTTCCTACGACGAGGACGCCGCGATCGAGGCCCTGCAGCAGGGCTTTCCCCACCTGATCGACCAGGTACGCACCGGCCGGGGTGAATACTTCACGGCCGACCAGGCCACCCGCTTCGATCGACAGGAAGCCCAGCGCGGCTGGGACATCGCCAAGGGGGCCATCGCCAGCGACCTTTACTCGGTGGTGGTGCTCGACGAGCTCAATCCCGTGCTCGACCTTGGGCTGCTCGATGCCGCCGAGGTGGTGAGCACCCTGGCGGCCAAGCCCGCGGGCTTGGAGGTGATCTGCACGGGCCGGGGAGCTCCGCGGGAGCTGGTGCGCCTGGCTGATCTGCATTCAGAGATGCGGGCCCACCGCCGCCGGAGCCCCGAGGATCGTGACGGTTCCGAATCCTGGAACGACGACGACGGCGTGGAGGCGGAGGCCCGGGAGCGAGGGCTCGATGGGATCGAGATCTACACCGGCGAGGGCAAGGGCAAATCCACCAGCGCCCTGGGCAAGGCCCTGCAGGCGATCGGCCGCGGCATCAGCCAGGACAAGAGCCACCGGGTGCTGATCCTGCAGTGGCTCAAGGGGGGGAGCGGCTACACCGAAGACGCCGCCATCGCCGCCCTGCGCGAGAG
>JAPLIE010000019.1 GCA_026389265.1 Cyanobacteriota bacterium
TTGCTGACCTTGCCGTATTCGGCAAACAGTTGCTGGACGTCCTCCGCTTCGGCATCGAAGGAAAGGTTGCCCACGTAAATCGTCATGAACCTGAGAGAGAAACTATGAACCTGATCCGCCGAAAGCCCTGAAGAAAGACGATCGCTCCCTTGTTGAGAACCTGTGGAGAGAACCCGTTGGAGAGAAATCGTTGCTGGAGAGAAATCTTTGAACCACCTGCATCCTACAGACCTTCCGGCGCACACCCACCCCCACTCGCCGCTGCAGCAGACCTGCGTCCGCCCTGCTGCAGACATCACGGACAGAGGTGCGCGGCGATGGGCATCCTCGATGCTCCATCCTTCATGCCGCCGTCTCCGGCGAAGCTGAAGCGCGGTCTTAGGGCAGGCCCATGCTTCATCCCATGCTTCATATAGCCCGCAACTTGCATCGAATCCTGGCCATCACTCCAGCGGCGCGGCACGATGCCTTTAGAGTCGGAGCGATCCATGGCGGCTGTTCATCGCTGGAGCGTGACCCTTGCCGGCAGTGGACCCGGCAGTGAGCATCGTCACCCGCGCTGGCTCGACGAGGACGGCCACTTCAGTGCCGACCCATCCCGGGCCCTGCGGCTGGCCAGCCCGGAGATCGCCGTGCAACGGATTCAGGCCTTTCTGGCCTTGCATGGCAGTAAGGGCGATCGGATCGAGCGGTTCCGGCTGGTGCCCGCGCCGCCCCACCAGCTGACAACGGCTGTGCGCCACCCCAGCGAGTGCCTCCTGCGGGACCAGGCCGCCTGAGGTCCGTGCTCTCCCACCGCCTCCATCCCATGGCCCGCCAGAGCAGCAGCCTCCACCGAGATCCCGCCGGCAACTCCGCATCAGGTCGAACACCCCGGTGCCCGGGGTCTGCCGCCCGTGGTGCGGTCGGCGTGGTGGGGGTCCTGGCGATGGCGCTGGCGCTGGTCGGCTGCCAACAGGGGTCCAACCCGGAGGCCCAGCGGATCGACCAACTCAACCTGAAAATCGAACAACTGGAGCAGCGACTCAACAAGCTGGCGAGCGAGCGCCGCGATGGATCAGACCGCCAGGGAAAACCTCCCTCCGGGCGGATCAAGTCGCTCACGCTGCGCACCGGCACCGAGGACGACCGCCTGCGCATCTACTGGGCTGATGGCAGCACCACCGATCTGCCCTGCACCAAGGAGCAGGCCACCTTCGTATGCGGCTGATCGGCTTCTGGCTGATCCGTGTGCGGCTGATCAGGCCCCCAGCAGCCCGGAGGTCAGGGCCTGGAGGGCCTCAGTCCAGCTGGGCTGCACGGGCCAGCGTTCGCGGCTGGTGAGGCTCAGGGCGATGCCCTTCTCGCCGTAGGCCGCCTCATTGATAAACACAGGCCACACCGGCTGGTTCTCCAGGCCGGCAGGGGGGCTGTAGACGGTCGTGCTGCCATCACTGGCCTGGAAGAGGGGATCGCCGGCCCGCAAGGGTTGCCAGTCGCGATGCTGGCGGAGGGGATGGATCACGGCGGCGGGACTGCCATTGCCGTGGCGAGGCAGATCCAGGCTCTGGCGATGGCGATGCACCACGAGGTGGGAGGGCTGGGGCAGCCTTCCCTGCCGGGCCCCGGCCAGCAGCGCCAGGGTGGCCTCCAGGGCGATGGCGGTCTGCAGGACCACCGCGGCGGTGAGCACCCCCTGGGGCACCGGCCCCACCTCGATCACCA
>JAPLIE010000154.1 GCA_026389265.1 Cyanobacteriota bacterium
TCTGGGCAATGCCCCCGACACCAACCCGGTGCGCCTGCCCCTTCTGCCGCGCCCTTCCCTGCCGGACCGGTTCCGCCCGGCTGCCGCCCTGCCCGCGGCGCTGCGCCCCCTGCTGCTCGACCTCCCCGGCGCGGGCCAGCGTCGACGGGCTCTGGCGGCGGTCGTTCTGGCGATCCTGGTGCTGCTGCTCAGGCCCTGGCCTCCCATGGTCTGGCTGCCGGGTTGGTGCGTGGGCGGGTTGGGGCTTTGGGCCCTCGTTGAGGTGCTGCTCTGGCTTTGGCGCCCTCGCCGCTGGCGCTGAGCGGTGATCACGGCACGTAGCCTGACCGCCGATTGCCGCACGCCGCCCCATGGCCGAGTCTCCGGCCACCCGTCCCACCCCTGCGGCGACCAGTCCCGCGGCGGCGCTTGAGGAGCGGATCCCCTCCCCGATCTCCCCGATCGGTGTCCCCTTCGATGGGGCCCATGCCGCCTTCGGCACCGATGGCATCCGTGGCCGGGTCGGTACTGCCATCACCCCCGCTTTGGCCCTGCAGGTGGGCTATTGGTGCGGGCGGGTGCTGCCCGCAGAGGGGCCGGTGGTGATCGGCACCGATTCCCGCACCAGTGGCCCGATGCTGGTGGCGGCTCTCACCGCCGGTCTGACCGCGGCCGGTCGCCAGGTCTGGCAACTGGGTCTCTGCCCCACCCCGGCGGTGCCGGGCACGATCCGGCGCTGCGGGGCGGCGGGAGGCCTGATGGTGTCGGCCAGCCACAACCCCCCCCACGACAACGGCATCAAGGTCTTCGGGTCCTCGGGCGCCAAGCTTGATCGCACGACCCAGCAGGCGATTGAGGCGGGGCTCCGCGGCGATACGGAGGCGGTGGTCTTGGTGGCGGAGGGCACGGCCCATCCGCGCGCCGATCTGCTGGACGCCTACGCCGCCAGCCTGATCGCCAGCGTCGGCGGAGCCCGGCTCGAGGGCTGCAGGGTGGTTCTGGATCTGTGCTGGGGGTCGGCCACCGCCTGCGGCGAGGCCGTGTTCCGGGCCCTCGGAGCCGAGCCCCTGGTGCTCCATGGCGAGCCCGATGGTCGCCGCATCAACCAGGGTTGCGGCAGCACCCATCTCGAAGCCCTGCGGCGCGCCGTGCTCGAGTCCGGAGCCGCCATGGGCTTTGCCTTCGATGGCGATGCCGACCGGATGCTGGCCGTGGATGGCCGGGGGCGCGTGGTGGATGGTGACCAGATCCTCTACCTCTGGGGCTCTGCCCTGAGGGAGGCCGGCGACCTGCCGGCCAGCCGGATCGTTGCCACTGTGATGTCCAACCTCGGTTTCGAGCGGGCCTGGACCGAAGCCGGTGGGGTGCTGGAGCGCACCGCCGTGGGCGACCAGCACGTGCATGCCGCCATGGAGGAGCTCGGCGCCGGTCTGGGTGGCGAACAGTCGGGTCACATCCTGGCCGCCCGCCACGGCATGAGCGGCGATGGGCTGCTCACCGCCCTGCAGGTGGCCACCCTGGTGCATAGCCGCGGCCAGACCCTGACCGACTGGATGGACGGCAGCTGGACGCCCTTCCCCCAGAAGCTGGTGAACGTGACCGTGCCCGACCGCCAGCGCCGCACCGGGTGGCAGCAGTGCGAACCCTTGCGCCAGGCCGTAGAGGGGGCCGAGCAGGCCATGGCCGGCAGCGGCCGGGTGCTGGTTCGGGCCAGCGGCACCGAACCACTCCTGCGGGTGATGGTGGAGGCGGCCGAGATGGAGCAGGTGGAGCACTGGGCTTCCCTGCTGGCACGCACGGCCGACGACCACCTGAACCGCCCCTAGGGGTCCCAGGCTCTCGGCGCCCCTGGCGCCACGCCAACATGCCGGTATGGACGCTGCCCCCCGCACCGCCGAACAGGATGTGGTGGTGGTCGGGGGTGGCATCGCCGGCCTCACCGCCGCCGCGCTGCTGGCCCGCGAGGGCGTGGCGGTGGCTCTGCTGGAGTCCCACTACCAGAGCGGCGGCTGCGCCGGCACCTTCCGCCGCGGACCCTGGTGTTTCGATGTAGGCGCCACCCAGGTGGCCGGCCTGGAGCCCGGGGGGATTCACCAGCGCCTGTTCACCCACCTGGGGGTGGCGGCGCCGGCGGCCACCCCGCTCAATCCCGGCTGCGTGGTGGATCTCGGCGATGGAGAGCCACCGGTGCGTCTGCATCGCGATCCCGCCGCTTGGCGGGAGGAGCGGCGGCGCCAGTTCCCGGGAAGCGATCGCTTCTGGGATCTCTGCGCGGCCCTGCATCGGGCGAACTGGGCCTTCGCTGGCCGGGATCCGGTGCTGCCGCCCCGCTCCTGGTGGGACCTGGGCCAGCTGCTAGGCGCCCTGGGGCCCGCAACCCTGGCGAGCGGTCTGGCCACCACCGCCACCATCGCCGATCTGCAGCGCCTCACCGGTTGCGGCGCCGGTGTGGCCGGCGAACGATTGCGCCGCTTCCTCGACCTACAGCTGCGGCTCTACTCCCAGGAATCCGCCGACCGCACCGCCGCCCTCTATGGAGCCACGGTGCTACAGATGGCCCAGGAGCCCCTGGGGCTTTGGCATCTGGAGGGTTCGATGCAGGCCCTCAGCATGGCCCTGGAGCAGGCCCTCGCCCGCTGGGACGGCGGGCTGCGACTGCGGCACCGGCTGGAGCGGCTGCATCCCCCGCCGCGGCCGGGTGCCTCCTGGCGACTGGCGGGCGTGGGGCCCGGTGGTGCCCCCTTCCTGATCGCGGCCCGGGAGGTGGTGCTCACCCTGCCCCCCCAGACCCTCCCCAGCCTGCTCGGGGATGATCTGCCCCCGGCCTATGGCCGTCGGATCCGCGCCTTCCCCGATCCTTCCGGCGCCCTGGTGTTCTATGGGGCGGTCGATCGGAGCCGTCTGCCACCCGATTGCGCACCCCACCAGCAGCTGGCCTGGGGGGATCCGGGGTCGCTGTTCGTGTCCGTGAGCCGGGAGGGGGATGGCCGGGCGCCGCGGGGGCAGGCCACCGTGATCGCCAGCGTGTTTACGCCAGCCCGGTCTTGGTTTGACCAGCCGGAGCTGGAGTACCAGCACCGCAAGGTTGCGGCTCGCCTGGGGATTGAGGCCGGCCTGCAGCGGTTGTTGGGGATCGCCCCAGCCGACTGGCTCCATGGCGAACTGGCCACCCCCCGGGGCTGGGCCGGCTGGACCGGTCGGCCCTTTGGCTTCGTGGGCGGCCTCGGCCAGCACCCCAGTCGGTTCGGTCCCTTCGGCCTGGCCAGCCGCAGCCCCCTGCTCGGCCTCTGGCTCTGCGGCGACAGCATCCATCCGGGGGAGGGCACTGCCGGGGTGAGCCTCTCGGCCCTGATGGCGAGCCGCCAATTGCTGGCGGCGAGGGGCCAGACCTGGCGCTGGCGGGATGGTGAGTCGGCGGCGGGGTGAGGATCCGGGGGCGGCGTCAGAACTCGCAGCCCAAAACGTGCCGCCTGCCGCCAGCTCAAGGCCCTTGGAATGCCATTCCCTTAGCTCCCGAAGCTGCCGGGGTCATGCTTCTGAAGCGTGTTTCAGGCCGGCCGGCAATTGTTCGAGGGCCGTGCGGCGCGGGGCGACGACCCCGGTGCACCGTCCCGCCTCAAGGTGATGGCGCTAACGATCTCAGGGTGATTCCGTTGAGGCTGGCGCCACCGGCACCGGGGGAAGATCGGGTTCGCTTCTGTTCCCTGCCGCCGTGCGCTGCCGGAAGGGAATCCAACGGGCCACCACCCGCTTGTTGCGCACCTCGGCGGCCGGAGTCAGCCAGAAGATGGCGCGGCGGCCGTCGGTCACGTAGGGGTCACCGGTGTAGTTAACGCGGGCCTGGTCCGGTTTTGAGGGGCCCACGCCGCCGACGAATCCGAAGCGCGACAGACCATCGGAGAAGAAGAGATCCTGCAGGAGGTACCAGCGGGTTTCATCCACGGCCGGATCGATCTTGTGGGTCGTGATCGTGCGGCGGGTTAGCCGCACGCCGATGTCGCGGCTAATCTGGCCCACCCACACCGGCTGGCCTTGGAAGGTGACCGGCGCCAGCCACAGACGCATGTGATTGCGCTGGTTCACGTCGCTGCGGCCCTTCTGCAGGGCCATGTCCTGGCGGCGGCCGAATAGATACAGGGGGGAGACCGGGGCGTAGCGGTAGCGGCCGCCGAGCAGGGCCGACCGCACGGTTCGCCAGAGGGAGCTCACGCTGAGGGTCTGGGTCACATGCCAGCCCCGCCGCGCCAGGGTGGGGAACACGGTGTCCCGGCTGCCCACGATCACCACATTGAGGGGATCGGCGGGGGTGCGGCGGTCGCCGCCCCGGGCGCAGCAGGGCACGTCGTGCTCAAGCCAGTGGCGCAGTCCCACCTCATCGAGGTCCCGCAACTTGGCGGAGGGATAGAGGCCATTCCAGTTCACCTTCTGGAAATCGGTGGCGTGGCCGGGCACCTCGGTGAGAAAGGAGAAGCGCCGTAGCTCGGGCTGGGGCCCGGGGGCCACCAGCTCGAAGCTGGCGTACTTGATGTCCTCATCCAGATTCGTGAACACAAAGCCGGAGGTGGTCGCCTGCGGATCCACCACCGAAGGCAGGCCCAAGCGATTGAGGTGCTCATCCACCCGCTGGTTGGCGGCCGACGCGAAGGGGCGATGGCCGATCCAGGCCACCTCAAGGGGGGAGTAGTACTCGCTGTCGATCGTGATCGGCGGCAGATACCAGCGGCGTTTCTCCCGGTTCACCACCTTCACCCACACGGGCTGGATGCCGGCGGCCGCCACGTCGAAGCCCAGCAGTGCACGCGATTCCTCGGGGTTGAGGGCCGTCACCGTCACATTCACGTTGCCGTCGATGCGGCTCTGGCCCCGGCGCAGCAGGGAGGCCTCATCGATGGGGCGCGGAGCGGTGGGGCCGCACCCCAACAGACCCGTGAGCAGCAACACTGCGCCGGCCAGGGCCCACGGACGCCCCATCGATCGCCCTTCGGAGGAACGCTGGTCAAGCTAAGGGGGGTCGGCGATGGCGTCACCACCGCCACAGCTGGCGGTGCCCCGAGGCACTTCTGGTGAGGATGGGGTTCCCCGCGCTCGAGTCCAGCCGCTGGCCTCAGGGGGCCGGCGCCGCCCCATCCCCCAGCGGCATCAGGAAGGCTGGTCGCAGCCGCTGGGCTTCCTCCAGGGCCCCGGCCAGGTCCTGCCATCGCTCGCTCCGCACCAGCTCCTGCAGGGTCCCGATCGCCTCCCGGTAGCCATCGAGGCAGGTCAGCAGGGCGTCGCGGTTGCAGCGGGCCATCAAGGTGCCCAGCACCGGGTTGCCACCTCCCACCCGGGTGGTGTCGGCGAAGCCACTGGAGGCCAGGGCGCGGGCCAGATCCCCCAGGCCCGCGGCGCCACTGCCCTGATCGGCGGCCTGCAGCAGGGCGGCACCCACCAGCACCGGCAGGTGGGAGATCCAGGCCACGGCCCGGTCATGGTCGGCAGCGCCACAGGTGAGCCAGCGGGCACCCACCGCGTTGGCCAGCGCTTCCACCAGGGCGAGGGCCCCATGGGCGGTACGCGCGTCAGGGGTGGCCACCCAGGGCCGAGCCTGGAACAGCCCCGCCACGCCAGCTTCCACCCCGGCCTGGGCCGTGCCGGCCATCGGGTGGCTGGGCACGAAAAGGCTCACCTGATCGGCACGACCGGACCGTTCCAGCAGGTTCTGCCAACGGATCAGCACCGGCTGCTTCACCGATCCCACATCCGTCAGCACGGCGGCGGCTGGCAGGGCCCGCAGCAGGGCCGAGTCGGGATCCAACAGGCGATCCAGGGGAAGGGCCAGCACCACAAGAGCGCAGTCCTCGAGCACAGAGGCCTCGGTGCTCACCACGCTGGCGAGTCGCCGCTGGCGGGCCCGCTCGGCCGTGGCCTCGCGGTGCACCAGGGCCCGCACCTCCAGCCTCGCCGCCTGCAGGTCGAGGCCGAGGGAGCCACCGATCAGCCCCAGCCCCACGATCCCCACGGGCCGCCCGGCCAACAGGTCGGTGAGCGGCACCTGCCGTTCCCTGCCCTCGGAGTGCGACCGCCAGGGCGGTTCCCCAGGCAACGATGGAGGCGTGTGCGGGACGGTCGTCGACATCGATGGGCGCGGTGACACTGCTCCCGACGCAGGCCATGGGGTCGGAGAGCTTGGGATCGACACCCGCACCGGAACGGAGCTCCGGCGTGGTCGATTTCGCAGCGATCCGGCCGAAACGGCTGCTCCAGGCCTGAATGAATTCAACTGTAGGCAGCCGCCACCTACAGAGCGCTCCCCCCCAGCGGCCTGTCGTCCTGGTTGCCGAATGCCCCTCATGCCCTCCCTACGATTCAGCGATGCTTGAAGCCAGGGCCCACCTCCAGCTGAAGGCGCTCCTGGCGCGGGAGGGTCTAGAGCGCTGGCCCCACCACCTCACCCTCTGCCGGCTGGTGGGCCGCAGCCTGCGCCGGGGCGACCACACCCTGATCCGGCTGGCCGCCGGCAGTGACCCCAGCTGGTTGATCGGCCTCCTGGTGCCCCTGAGCCTGGCCGGCACGCCGGTTGCCCTGGTGGTAGGGGAGAGCCTGCGCCAGCGGCTGCTGCAGCGGGAATGGCCAAGGTTGCGGGCCGCGGGGGTGGATCTGCACTGCTGGGAGGGAGTCGACCCGGCGCCCCAGACCCACCTCTGGCTTCTCAGCCATCGGGAGCTGCTGCAGGTGTGGCGGCAGGGCACCCTGGGGAATCGCCAGCTGGTGATTCCCCAGGCCGAGCTCCTGCAGGACCTGCTGCGGGAGGCCATGGCCCTGCTCATCGAGCCGGCTGACTGGGACAGTCTGCGCAGGGCCCTGCCGCTGGCGGAGCCGAGCCTGCTCGCCCTGCATGGGCGGCTGGGGCGGAGGGTTCTGGCCCAGCCCCGGCATCCCGACCATCTGGTGGCGTTGGCGCCGGAGGATGAGGCCCCCCTACGGCAGCTGCTGGCCCTGCTCACGCCGCTGCCAGAACCCTGGAGTCACTGGCTGCGGGCTTCCGGCCCGGGCTGGACCAGTTGGGCCACCGTCGATCCGGCCCTCCTCCACTGGCAGCTGCACCGTCAGCCCCTGGCGCCCCTCGCCGAAGTCGAGGGTCTGCTCCGGGGCCGCGGCGCTGTTTTGGTGGGGGAACTGCCCCGCACCTCCGCCGGCTCAGGGCGCTGGCGGGAGGGCCATGGCTTCGGAGAGGGGGATCTGGGATTGAAGGCTCCGGTGGTGGTGGATCTGGGGGATCCACCCCTGGCCGACCCCATTCCCCTCTATTGCCCCGTCCGGCAACCCCTGCCCAACAGCCCCCACTTCAGCGACCACCTGCTCGACCAGTGCCGGCGCCTGGTGCTGGCTCAGGCCGGACTCTCGGTGATCTTGGTCGATGATCCGGCCTTGCGCCTGGGCTTGGCCAGCGGCCTGGCGGCCGAGTTTGGCAGCCGGGTGGGCCATGCCTGCACGGCGCCGGAGGCCAATGGGGTGGTGTGCGCCAGCTGGAGTTGGTGGTTGGAGAACCAGGAACGGCTCCCCCTGCCGGTGCAGGTGGTGGTGGCCCTGCTGCCGATCGCCAGCCTGGAGGACCCCCTCACGGCGGCCCGGGTCGCCTCCCTCCGGCGCCAGGGTGGCGACTGGTTCCGGGGCCTGCTGCTGCCGGAGGCGATCAACCGCCTGCAGCGAGGCGTGGCCAGCCTCCGTCGCGACGGTGGCAGGCTGGCGGTGCTGGATGGTCGTCTGCGCGGTAGGGACTGGGGTGGCACCGTGCTGGCGGCCTTGGATCCCTGGGTTCAGCTCTCCCGTCTGCTCCCGGATTGATCGCGCCACAAACCAGGCCGGACTCGTCCGATTCGCCTTCTACAGCGTCAATCTGCTCCGATACGGAACTCTGATCCCTGCTCCCCCTAGCCTCAGCAAAGTCGTTGCTCCGCTCAATGGGAGAAGCCAGGCGCCGTGAATCCCAGGGGTTGCCCCCCCGTCCCCGTCCCGTCGCGAAGGCGCCTGTCGATACCTCGCCCCGGCTGGTCAGCTGGCTGCCCCTGAGCCGTAACCAAGCCGATCGGTTCGTGGCGATCTCCACCCGAGGCGCCTGGATTGGCATCGGTTCCTTGGTGCTCTTCTGGGTGATTGTCCGGTTCATCGGCCCGGCCGCCGGTTGGTGGACTCTGGCGGATGGCTGAGCTCTGGCGTTGTCACAAGCCGTAGCCCGTGTCGCATGGCAACCCTCCCCGGTCAGCTTGCGGGGCGGGTGCGATCCACCCTTGAAAGCCACGGCAATCGGAAGAAAACCTGTAGGATGATTGACATCAACCCTGGCGTTCAGTCATGTTCCTGCGCCTTTCCGAGCAATACCGCCATCTGGTCAACGATCTGGTGTTGAGCCTCCAAGCCCTTTCCCAGTGCTTGCGGGATCAGGGACATGTGGCCACCTGTTATGTCTGTGGTGATGAGTGGAACCAGCACGGCGCTTCCTTTGTGGCCGACTTGGGAGAAACCCATGTGGTCCGGTTTCTCGTTTCCGACTTCGGGATCAGCTGGGTGGAATCTCGCGATGGTCACGAACTGGTGAAGCTGGAGGGTGCTGATGCCATCCAAGAACTGCATCGAGTCAGCTTGATGCTTCAGGCTTCAGCTATGGCCCGTGTTCCCTATTCGTCCACCGGCGCTAACAGCACCGCCGATCAATCCTTGAGCATCGCTTCACCTTATACAGATTGATGGTGCTTGCCCTGTCCTTATCTGAGCAGCGCCAGCTCCTGGGCGCTGCTCAGATAAGATTGCATCGCATAAGATGGGCGAAATCCATACCGCCGAGCCCAAATCCTTTCTGCTACAGCGGCCAGCTCGGGTCGAAGTTTTTCGAACTCCGACCCCTTTGCTATTCAGGCCGCATGCAATTCAGCCACGCTGCTTGAGGATTCTTCAATCGCCGTCTCATCTGTTGCCGCCCGACCTGCTGCCAGTTTTGCGGCCGCAGCCAGGGGCTTCATGGAGTTGGCCGTCACTTCCGATCCCTCGGTGAGACGGCGGCGGGTGAGCTGTTCGATCACCACTGCCTGGTCGGGGTTCTGCTCCAGCCAGGTGATGGTGTTATCACGCCCCTGACCGATGTTGTCTCCCTCGTAGCTGTACCAGGCTCCCTTGCGGGTCACGACGCCGGTTTCTTCCGCCAGATCCAGCAGGCAGCCAAGGGTGCTGATGCCGCGGCCGAAGAGAATGTCGAATTCGGCGATCCGGAAGGGAGGAGCCACCTTGTTCTTGGCCACCTTCACCTTGGCGCGGATGCCGTATTCCTCGGTACCGCGTTTGAGGGTCTGGATCCGGCGGATGTCCAAACGGACCGAGGCATAGAACTTGAGCGCGTTGCCACCGGTGGTCGTTTCCGGGTTGCCATAGGTCACACCGATCTTCTGGCGCAACTGGTTTAGGAAAATCACGGTACAGCCCGATTTGCCGATGTTGCCGGTGATCTTCCGCATCGCCTGGCTCATCAGGCGGGCCTGGCTGCCCACCGCTAAGTCGCCCATCTCCCCCTCAATCTCCGCCCGTGGGGTGAGGGCGGCCACCGAGTCGACCACCACGATGTCGACGGCGGCGGAGCGCACCAGTTGGTCGACGATCTCCAGGGCCATCTCACCGGTATCGGGCTGGGAGACCAGCAGGTTTTCGATATCCACCCCGAGGGCCGCGGCATAGACCGGATCCAGGGCGTGCTCGGCATCCACGAATGCCGCCACGCCGCCCCGTTTCTGCACCTCGGCGATGGCATGGAGGGTGAGCGTGGTCTTGCCGGAGCTCTCCGGTCCGTAGACCTCCACCACCCGGCCCTTGGGGTACCCGCCTCCGAGGGCGAGATCCAGGGTGAGAGCGCCGGTGTTGATCGTTTCGACCCGCATCCTGGAGGCATCCCCCAGACGCATGATCGACCCCTTGCCGAAATTGCGTTCAATCTGGGTGAGCACCAGGCCCAAGGCCTTGTCTCGCTCGGCGGCGGCGGCGGAACCGGATGCAGGGGGTGGGGAGGCGGCGGCGCCGAGGGAGGAGGAGACGGCGGCCTTGGGATCGGCAGGCATGGTGGGGATTAGCGATGGAACAGGCCGCAACGGCGTACACGCTCGGTGACGGGAAGCCGTGGTGGGTGGCTGGGCAGGCATTGGGAGCCCGGCGACCGGGAGCCATCCTGCGACCTCTAGGCAGCAAGTGCCACCAAGGGAGACCAGCGTCTCAGCCGTGCATAGTACGGACGTACTCTAGCGCTTTAGAGCCAGCCCGCCAGGGGGCCGGCAAAGCGGGCCGCATCCAGGGGAAGGATCGCCCGGGACTGCAGCCCGTCGCTGTCACCGGGGGCCAAATAGCCCCACAGGGCCAGGAAGCAGCGCACGGGCTCCAGCCCGGGAGTGGCCCTCACCCGTTCGAGGGTGGGCCGGCGATCCTCCACGAACCAGAGGGGCCGCTCCCCGTTGCGCAGGCTGAGCAGGACCTCCGGTTTACTGCCACGTTCATGGCCGTACACGACCTCGGGCTCCAGCCCTGCGGCTTCCAGCAGCCGCATCGCGTAGGCGCCGCCCTTGGTGGTGAGCACCAGCCAGGGAACCCCTTCCTCGCCCAGCTGGCGCAGGCGGCGCTCCACGCCAGGGAAGAAGCGATGCCGGGCCAGCCAGGCGGCTGGATCCTCGCGGAGGGCGGTGTTGCGCACGCTTTCGAGGGCCGCCTGCAGCGCCTCCTCGCTGGCGGTGAGCTGGGTCATTTCCAAGGCCAGGGACTGGTCGTAGTTGCGGAGCCAGGCCTCAAGGCTGAAATCGGGGCGGGCCAGGGCGGTGGCCACCAGCACCATTTCCCAGCCCTTGTGGATCTGGGGGCGAAGGACGGCGAAGGCGGCAGGGGCCTGCTCCGGCAGCACCAGCGCGGGATCGAGCCGCTGGGCCGCCCGCCGGGCCGACCACCAGTATTCGGGCATGCCATCCATCAACACGCCATCGAAATCGAAGACGAGGAGCGGAGCGGACGACACGGGGGGGCCCGGAGGGGAATAGGAACTGGGCCGCTAGGATTCGAACCTAGGAATGTCGGGACCAAAACCCGATGCCTTACCGCTTGGCGACGGCCCAATGAAGGCAGGTCGTGGCTGGAACGGTGATCCGATCCGCTGACCGCTGTGGCCGGTTCAGCCGGCACCAACACAGTTACCCACAGCAGCCGGTCCTTCGTCAACTCGCCGGCTGGTGCCGGCGCTGGCCACTGGCGGGGAGTGCCGCCGATCGAACCGGAGTGGCCCCTGCCTGATCAAGCGGGAAAAACCCTCAGACGCTGCTGCTGGCCGCGGCCGAACACGGCGCTGCGGAGGCGGTAGTGGTTCAGCAGTTCGGTCTGCATCTGCCGCACCGGTTCGCTGCGGGGCAGCAGTTCCACCGGCCGTCCCTGGGGCAACACCACCTGCTCCACCGCCAGTCGGCATTCCTCCAGGGCGGCATGGGCATCGTCCAGGCCAGTGACGCCACCCGCGGTGGTCGCGGACGGGCGCTGGTCGTAGACCCGCTCCAGGGCCCGTTGCAGCTGGTGGAGGCTCTCGGATTTGATCACGAGGATCGGTAGCCCCAGGTCCTGAGCCCGACGGCGCAGGCCGGGCTCCCGGCCCAGCTGTCCCCGCAGGCTGAGCATCAGGTCAGCCCCCTCCGGGGCTTCCACCACCTCCAAGGCCAGGGAGCGGCTGCGGGCCGCCTCTTCGAGCAGGGCGCGTGACACCCCGACGCCGCAGACCCGCAGGGGCGGTGGCGGTCCGGGGAGCTCCTCTTGGAGCGGTGCCGGGCCATTCGGCGGCCCCGCTGCGGCGGCGGTTGGTCGGTGCGGGGAGCGGGCACCGGGATCGGACAGCGGCACCGGGCTGCGGGGGGAGCGGGCCGCACCGACTACGGCCGGGGGCGCCGGGGCCTCCTGGAGCCGCAGTTCACCGGCCTCGCTGAGTTCCCGGATCTGGGGACGGGCGCTCTGGCCACGCAGCAGCAAATCCACCGTGGTCGCCACATCGCGGTGCACCAGCCAGCGCTGGCGGCTGTGCATCTCCACGGCCATCGGGAAGGTGGGTTCGGCCGCCCGCTCCAGCACGGTCTTCTGGGTGCGGCGGCGGCGGGCCTCCTCATCGCCCAACGTCACCGACTGGATGCCGCCCACCAGATCGCTGAGGGTGGGGTTCTTGATTAGGTTGGCCAGTTCGTTGCCGTGGGCGGTAGCCACCAGTACGACGCCCCGCTCGGCGATGGTGCGGGCCGCCAAGGCCTCCCGTTCAGTGCCGATCTCATCGATCACGATCACCTCGGGCATGTGGTTTTCCACCGCCTCGATCATTACCTCGTGCTGCAACTCGGGCCGGGCCACCTGCATGCGCCGAGCCCGGCCGATGGCGGGGTGGGGGATGTCGCCATCGCCGGCGATTTCGTTGCTGGTGTCGATCACCACCACCCGCTTGCCCAGGTCGTCGGCCAGCACCCGGGCGATTTCGCGCAGGGCGGTGGTTTTGCCCACCCCGGGCCGTCCCATCAACAGCAGGGATTGGCCCGCATCCAGCAGATCCCGCACCATGGCCACGGTGCCGAACACCGCCCGTCCCACCCGGCAGGTGAGGCCCACCACCTCTCCGCTGCGGTTGCGGATGGCACTGATCCGGTGCAGGGTGCGCTCGATGCCGGCCCGGTTGTCGCCGCCGAAGGGCCCCAGCCGCTCGAGCACCTGGAGCAGATCGGCTCGGCTCACGGCCGTCTCACCGAGGGCCACGGCCCGAGCCGGGTAGCGGGCCTCCGGCACGCGGCCGAGATCTAGCACCACCTCCAGGAGCTGGTCGCGGGCGCCGGGATCGCTCAGGGCGATCTGCACCGCCACGGGCAACACCTCCAGCAGCCGATCCAGGTCGTCGGTGATGCGCTGGGTGGCGGGGGGAATGGGCTCGACCAAGGGGTTCGGAGGGACTGCGGACCTAGGGCCTTCGCCCTAGGTCCGGTTCTAGCGGCGAAGGCTTGCGGCCGATGGGCGGTTCGCCGAGCACGAGCTCCGATTGTGGATCAGGTCTCGTCCCTGATCGACATGCTCTGGGGCCATCGGCCCTTCCTGGCGGCCGAGGACCAGCTCAAGGCCCAACCGCTGCGGGTTCACGGGCGCGACTGGGCCGAGGAGAGCCTGCGGGACGCCGCCCTCGCCGTGTTGCCGGGTACTGCCCGGGGCCAGAACCCAGCTTGTCGCTGTCAGGCTCGATCCAATGTGGATCGAGCTCGCTGGAGCCAGGGGGTCACAAGGTCTCCGGCGAGGCCGCAGGCTTGCGGCAGCAGATCGGCCTGATCGACCAGCCTTCCCCCCCGCTTTTGCGCCCGCAGCAGCAGGCCATGCAGGCGGGCCCGCGCCACGCTGCCGAAGGCTACGCCCGCGACCATGTCCCGTGCGGAGCGCTCCAGCGTCTCCACCAGCGGCAGGGTGCGGTCGTTGGTGCCCCCGGCCAGCTGCACCGGCCCCGGCGGTAATCGGTCGGCGACCCGTCGCAGCAGACCCACGGCGGCACGGGCTGTGCCAGCGCCCACATCTCCGCTCATCGGCCGGCCATCCAGCTGCCAGAAAGGCGCGAATCCAGCAGCCCGCACCTGGGCAAACCGGTCCCAGAGTTCATCCGCCAGCCGCTCCGCGCTCGCTGCAGCGTGCTCCGTTGCGCTCCCTTCCCCGGTGGCACTCGGTGGCGGAGCCCCTTCCACCTCCAACCCACAACTCACCGCCAGGCGCCGCAGAGGAATGCCGGCCGCCCTCACCTGGGCAAGGCGGGCCGCGAAGGCCCTGGAACGGCCAATCCGGGTATGGAGTTCGATCGCGTCGGGCCGCAGGGCGGCCAGCAGGGAAGGCACGGCAGCCGCCGGCAGCAGCTGATCCCGCTCCTCGATCAGCCCCAGGGGGCAGGCCGGCAGGCAGCGGCCGCAGCCATAGCAACGATCTTCCAGCACCCCGGAGGCGGCGCCCCCCAGGGCCCCAGAAAACCTGGAGATCGCCCCAGGCCCAGGACCCAGGGCGGGAATCGCGAGCGCAGGACAGACCCGCTCGCAGGGCCGTGGGCAAACGAGCGGGCAGCGGGCCGGATCGAACCAGGCCTTGCGGAAATGGGGATCGGACCCATCGCTCAAACTCACCATCACCCAAGGCCGCGCCGCGCCGCGGGCCTCGGCCCAGGCGATGCCACGCCGCGCCGCAGCCACCACGGCGGGGTCGGCAGCCAGATCCAGGCAATGGACCCCTGCCAGGCTGTAGAGGCCTGCCAGGTCCTCGATGGCAGCCAGGTCCTGGTTGCTAGCGCCACCAATCCATTTCACCCAGCGGCCCCTGGCCAGGGCCTGCTCGGCTAGGGGAGTGGGGCAACCGGGGTCGATGGCTTCGGCTGGCGCGAAAGCCCATCATCCCAACCGATGGCGCCAGGTCCTTGAGAGCCCCGACCGCCGCCCTAGCCGGCCTGCTGCAGCTTCCCGAGGGATCAGACCCCAGCGACCAGCTGCTCCAACGGCTGCCAGCGCAAGGCTCGGGCGCCACCCATCTCCACCACCACCTTGAGCCTGGGCTCCCGCCGCGTGAGACCGATCAAGGAGGCCAGTTCGGCTGTGGAAAGCACCTGGCCCTCCAGAAGCCAAAGTAAAATCGGTGCTTGCCCCTCCAGTTCGACCCCGAGCAGGGGCATCACCCGATGCACCTCGCCCACGGCCGCACCCCGGCCCACGCTCTGGTGGCCCAGGTGGGGAGGCCGCACGCCATGGAGCTGGAAAAGAAAGGCCTCCGGATCGCCAAGCCCCCGGGCGGAGGTGAGGTGGGCCCGGTAGCCGGCGGCCCTCAGACGGCGCAGCAAACGGGTTTCGGCTCCACCTTCAAGCGGAGCAAACAGGGCGATAGCCCCAGCGCGTTCCAGATCCTGACGGAAACCGCGACCTGTGAGCAGCAGGGGCATCGGCGGCAAGGGCGAACGGCTGCGAGTCTGGCAGCCTTGGCCGCTTTCAGGGGGGTGAGGTGATGCGGTACATTGTTTGCTTGCGCTGATGTCTGTGCCCGTCCGCTAGCCGGGCCTCCAGAACACGGTGCAGGGGTCGTCATTGGTGACGACTTCTCCAGGCCAGTGCGGCCACCCTGCCGAGGCTCACCCGCCGAGGCCTAGGTACCGCCGGGATACTTGCTTCATCGAAACAGGAAGTTCACTTCCTCGGGTTAGGAGTTCATCCTCACCCTTACGGTCAAGACAAGTCCCAGCCCGCTGAATCGCCTCGCTAGCCCAAGGTCGGTGGTCTTCAAGCCTCCACCTGATCTGCGATTTCAAGGATTCAGCACCCGCCGCCTTCCCGTGTTTTCCGCGGGTTGGACTGAAGCCCAAGGGCATCAGCACGCGGCAGTCCAGCTGGCGTCATCTCCCCTCCCATGTCCATCGGCATTCTCGGGAAGAAATTGGGCATGTCCCAGTTCTTCGACGACGAAGGCAGGTCCATCCCGGTCACCGTGATCGAAGCGGGTCCCTGCCGCATCACCCAGCTCAAGAACGAAGCCAGCGACGGTTACAGCGCTGTCCAGATCGGTTTCGGCGAAATCCGCGAAAAGTTGGTGAACAAGCCCGCCAAGGGCCACTTAGCCAAATCCGGTTCCGATCCCTTGCGCCATCTGCGCGAATATCGCGTCGATGGCGTCGAAGGCCTTGAACTGGGTGCCGCCATCACTGTCACCGCCTTTGAGGCGGGCCAAAAGGTTGATGTCAGCGGCGACACCATCGGTCGCGGCTTCGCGGGTTGGCAAAAGCGCCATGGCTTCAGCCGGGGTCCGATGAGCCACGGTTCGAAGAACCACCGCGAACCCGGTTCTACCGGCGCCGGCACCACGCCGGGTCGCGTCTACCCGGGCAAGCGCATGGCCGGCCGCTACGGCGGCAAGCAGATCACCACCCGCGGCCTCACCATCCTCAAGGTGGATGCTGAGCGCAACCTGCTGGTGGTCAAGGGTTCGGTGCCGGGCAAGCCCGGTGCCCTGCTCGACATCCGCCCGGCCAAGCGGGTGGGCAGCAAAGTCGCGACCTGAGGAGGAGACCCATGGCACAAGTTGTTGTTCATGACTGGCAGGGCAAGGAGAGCGGCAAAGCTTCCCTTGATCTGAAGGTCGCCAAAGAGACCTCCGCCGCCGATCTGCTGCACCGGGCGGTGGTCCGTCAGCTGGCCAACGCCCGCCAGGGCACCGCCAGCACGCTCACCCGGGCCGAGGTGGCCGGTGGCGGCCGCAAGCCTTACAAGCAGAAAGGGACCGGCCGAGCCCGCCAGGGCTCGATCCGGACACCCCTCAAGCCAGGTGGCGGTGTGGTCTTCGGACCCAAACCCCGCAGCTACGAGCTGGCGATGAACCGCAAGGAGCGTCGCCTGGCCCTTCGCACCGCTTTGATGAGCCGCGTCGCGGACATCGTGGCGGTCCAGGGCTTCGGTTCGGAACTTGACACCCCGAAGACCAAAGAGATCACTGCCGCCCTGGGCCGTTTCGGCATCGAAGCCAACACCAAGGTCTTGCTGATTCTCGACAACGCCTCGGAAGCCGTTCGGCTTTCGGTGCGCAACCTCGAGAAGGTCCGCCTAATCGCGGCCGATCAACTCAATGTCTTCGATCTGCTCCACGCCAGCAAGCTGGTAGTGAGCGAAGAGGCACTCGCGAAGATTCAGGAGGTTTACGGCGATGGCTGAACGTTTTACTGATCGGTTGGCGGATGTGATCCGTCGGCCCCTGATCACCGAGAAGGCCACCCGTGCCCTCGAACTGAATCAGTACACTTTCGAAGTGGATCACCGGGCAGCTAAGCCCGACATCAAGGCTGCCGTCGAATCCCTGTTCGATGTGAAGGTCGTCGGTGTGAGCACCATGAATCCTCCTCGCCGCACCCGTCGGGTGGGGCGCTTTGCCGGCAAGCGTGCCCAGGTGAAGAAGGCCGTGGTGCGCCTCGCCGAAGGCAATGCCATCCAGTTGTTCCCTGAGGCCTGAGCGGTCTGAAACGTTATGGCAATCCGGAACTACAGACCCATCACCCCCGGCACCCGCACGCTGGTGGTCACCGACTTCAGCGAGATCACCGGCCGCGGCCGTGAGCGGGGCTTGGTGGTGGCTAAGCACCGCCGCAAGGGCCGCAACAATCGCGGTGTAATCACCTGCCGCCACCGGGGAGGCGGCCACAAGCGCCTTTATCGCATCGTTGATTTCCGTCGCGACAAGCACGGTGTCACGGCTCGTGTGGCGGCGATCCACTACGACCCTCACCGCAATGCGCGTCTCGCCCTCCTCTATTACAGCGATGGTGAGAAGCGTTACATCCTGGCTCCGGCCGGTGTGACTGTTGGCCAGTCGGTCGTGTCCGGCCCTGAGTCTCCAATTGAGAACGGCAACGCTCTACCTCTCTCGGCCATCCCCCTCGGCTCGAGCGTTCACAACGTGGAGCTTTACGCCGGCCGGGGCGGCCAGATGGTGCGCACCGCCGGCGCCAGCGCCCAGGTGATGGCCAAGGAAGGCGACTACGTCGCTCTGAAGCTGCCCTCCACGGAGGTTCGCTTGGTGCGCCGCGAGTGCTACGCCACCCTCGGTGAGGTGGGCAACAGCGAGCAGCGCAACACCAGCCTTGGCAAGGCCGGGCGCAAGCGCTGGCTGGGCCGTCGCCCCGAGGTGCGCGGCAGCGTGATGAACCCCTGCGACCACCCCCACGGTGGGGGCGAAGGCCGGGCTCCGATCGGCCGTTCCGGTCCGGTCACCCCCTGGGGCAAGCCAGCCCTAGGCCTCAAGACCCGCAAGCGGAATAAACCGAGCAATCGGTTCGTGCTCCGGAAACGTCGCCGCACCTCCAAACGGAGCCGTGGCGGTCGCGACTCCTGATGACCCACACCGCTCTGCCATACGCCTGAACCGCCATGGGACGCTCACTCAAAAAAGGCCCCTTCGTCGCCGACAGCCTGCTCCGCAAGCTGGAGAAGCAGAACGCCGCCGAAGACAAATCCGTGATCAAGACCTGGTCACGCGCTTCCACGATCCTGCCGATGATGATCGGCCACACGATTGCCGTCCACAACGGCAAGGCCCACGTGCCCGTCTACGTGACGGAGCAAATGGTGGGCCACAAGCTCGGGGAATTCGCCCCGACCCGCACCTTCCGCGGCCACATCAAAGACAAGAAGGGAGGCCGCTGAACCGATGGCTATCACCAAACCCAACACCCAGGCCATTGCTCATGGCCGCTACATCCGCGGCTCCGTTTCCAAGGTGCGGCGGGTGCTTGACCAGATCCGGGGCCGCACCTACCGCGACGCCCTGATCATGCTGGAGTTCATGCCCTACCGCTCCACCGGCCCCATCACCAAGGTGCTGCGCAGTGCGGTGGCCAACGCTGAGAACAATCTCGGCCTGGATCCCTCCAGCCTCGTGATCAGCCAGGCCAGCGCCGACATGGGCCCCTCCCTGAAGCGCTTCCGGCCCCGAGCCCAAGGCCGGGCCTTCGCGATCAAGAAACAGACCTGCCACATCAGCATTGGTGTGGCCGCCCCTTCCGCCTGAACCCCGAGGACACCGACCGATGGGACACAAGATCCATCCAACCGGCCTGCGCCTGGGGATTACCCAGGAACACCGCTCGCGTTGGTACGCCCCCAGTAAGACCTATCCGACCCTCCTTCAGGAGGATGACCGGATCCGCAAGTTCATCCACAAGAAATACGGGAGCTCAAGACCGCCCGACCCGGCGTGCTCGTCGGCCGCCAGGGCAGCGGCATCGAGGAACTGCGCACTGGCATCCAGAAGACACTCGGCGATGCGGCCCGTCAGGTCCGCATCAATGTTGTCGAGGTGGAACGCGTCGACGCCGACGCTTTCCTGCTGGCTGAGTACATCGCCCAGCAACTCGAGAAACGGGTGGCCTTCCGCCGCGTCATGCGGATGGCGGTGCAGCGGGCCCAGCGTGCTGGCGTGCTTGGCCTCAAGATCCAGGTGGGCGGTCGTCTCAATGGCGCCGAGATTGCCCGCACCGAATGGACCCGCGAAGGTCGTGTGCCCCTGCACACCCTCCGTGCCGACATCGACTACGCCACCAAGGTGGCTACCACCACCTACGGCGTGCTGGGCATCAAGGTGTGGGTGTTCAAGGGAGAAGTGCTCCCCGGCCAGCCGCAGCAGCAGCCCGCTGCCGACGCCAACCGGCGCCGCGCCAGCCGCCGGCCCCAACAGTTCGAAGATCGCTCCAACGAGGAGTGAGGGAGGTCTGAATCATGCTGAGTCCACGACGCGTCAAATTCCGTAAGCAGCAGCGAGGCCGTATGCGCGGCATCGCTACGCGCGGCAACACCATCGCCTTCGGCGATTTCGCCCTGCAGGCCCAAGAGTGTGGCTGGATCACCTCCCGCCAGATTGAAGCTTCCCGTCGCGCCATGACCCGCTACGTGAAGCGAGGCGGCAAGATCTGGATCCGGATCTTCCCCGATAAGCCAGTCACCATGCGCCCCGCCGAAACCCGTATGGGTTCCGGCAAGGGCAACCCGGAATTCTGGGTGGCGGTGATCAAGCCTGGTCGCATCCTGTTCGAAATGGGGGGGCCTGAAATCACCCCCGAGATCGCCAGGGAAGCCATGCGACTGGCCCAATACAAGCTGCCGGTCAAAACCAAGTTCATCAGCCTGGCCGACCAGGTGGATAACGCGGTAGCTGAAGCAGCGGCCCCCGAACCCGTTCTCGCCCTGGAGTCCTGAACCATGGCCCGTCCCGCTATCGCCGAGGTGCGCAAGCTCACCGACAGCGACCTCTCCGAACGCATCACCGCCACCCGGCGTGAGCTGTTCGATCTGCGCTTCCAGCAGGCCACCCGCCGCCTGGAAAATCCGCACCGCTTCAAGGAGGCCCGCATCAAGCTGGCCCACCTGCTTTCGGTGCAGCTGGAGCGGCAACGCTCCACCGCGTCCTGATCCCCCCCACTCCTATGGCACTCAAGGAAAGGGTCGGCACCGTCGTCAGCGACAAGATGGACAAAACGGTGGTGGTGGCGGTGGAAAACCGCTTCCCCCACCCCATCTATCAGAAGACGGTGAGCCGCACCACCCGCTACAAAGCTCACGACGAAACCAACGCTGTCAAAGTTGGCGATCGGGTTCGTATCACCGAGACTCGTCCCCTCAGCCGCACCAAGCGGTGGCAGGTGGCCGAGGTTCTCTCCAACACCAGCGCCGGCTGAGGAACTCCCCATGATTCAGCAGGAAACTTTCCTCACCGTCGCTGACAACAGCGGCGCCAAGCGCATCCAGTGCATCCGCGTTCTTGGCACCAACCGTCGCTACGCCCACGTGGGCGATGTGATTGTGGCCGCCGTGAAGGACGCCATGCCCAATATGGGCGTGAAGAAGTCGGATGTGGTCAAGGCCGTCGTGGTGCGCACCCGTGCCACCCTGCGCCGCGATACCGGTAACTCGATCCGCTTCGACGACAACGCTGCGGTGATCCTTGGGAACGACAACAATCCAAAAGGCACCCGCGTTTTCGGTCCCGTGGCCCGCGAGTTGCGCGAACGCAATTTCACCAAGATTGTTTCCCTCGCCCCGGAGGTGATCTGAGATGGCCACCGCAACCCCCAAAGCCAAGGCCCAGGTGCGCACCAAGTTGCGCATCAAAAAAGGCGACACCGTTCAGGTGATCGCCGGCAAGGAAAAGGGCAAGACCGGCGAAGTGCTCCGCACCCTTCCTTACGAGAATCGAGTGGTGGTGCAGGGAATCAACATCCGCACCCGCCACGTGAAGCCCACCCAAGAGGGTGAAACCGGCCGGATCGTGAGCGAAGAAGCATCGCTTCACATTTCCAACGTGATGCTTTATTCCACCACCAAGCAGGTGGCCAGCCGCGTGGAAATCGTGGTGGAGAAGGATGGCACCAAGAAACGCCGCCTCAAGAAGACCGGAGAGATCCTCGATTAATCCGTTCGCTGCCACCCTTCCCGGGGTCGCCCCATCACCCGCTACAGCTCCCATCCCAACTCTGTTCCTGTCTGCCTTCTGACAACGTCCAGAAGGGCACACCCCATCCCAGCCATGTCACTCAAACAGCGCTACCGGGAGACGATCCAGCCCAAGTTGCTCAAGGATCTCACCCTCACCAACGTCCACGAAGTTCCCAAGGTGGTCAAGGTCACTGTGAACCGAGGTCTCGGTGAGGCGGCCCAAAACGCCAAGGCCTTGGAAGCCTCAATCGCCGAACTGGCCACGATCACCGGACAGAAGGTGGTGGTGACCCGTGCCAAGAAGGCCATCGCCGCCTTCAAGATCCGCGCGGGTATGCCAATCGGCGTGAGCGTTACCCTTCGGGGCGATCGCATGTATGCCTTCCTGGAGCGTCTGATCAATCTTGCTCTGCCTCGTATCCGTGACTTCCGCGGCGTGAGTGGCAAGAGCTTTGACGGCCGGGGCAACTACACCCTGGGGGTGCGGGAGCAGATCATCTTTCCGGAAATCTCTTTCGACAAGATCGACGCCATCCGGGGCATGGATATCACCATCGTGACCACCGCCCGTAACGACGAAGAGGGCCGGGCCCTCCTCCGCGAAATGGGGATGCCGTTCCGCAGCAACTGAGCCCTCCTCCCAACACGTTCATGGCCAACCACGACCCCATTTCCGACATGCTCACTCGCATCCGCAATGCGAGTGAGAAGCGTCACGAGCGCACCCGGATTCCAGCCTCCAAACTCTCCCGCAGCATCGCTAGCGTGCTGCAGCAGGAAGGTTTCATCGCCGCCATCTCCGAAGAGGGTGAAGGCGTGCAGAAGGAGCTGGTGCTGGAGCTCAAGTACAGCGGCAAGCACCGCCAACCCACCATCCGCAGTGTCCAGCGGGTCAGCAAGCCCGGTCTGCGCATTTACAAGAACACCCGCCAGCTTCCGAAGGTGCTCGGCGGCCTTGGTGTGGCGATCATTTCCACCTCCAGGGGTGTGATGAGCGACCGCGATGCCCGCAAGCAGGGCGTGGGTGGTGAAGTGCTTTGCTACGTCTATTGATTCCGGGAGGAACCCCCATGTCACGTATTGGTAAAGCCCCTATCTCCGTTCCCGACAAGGTCACCGTGAGCCTCAATGGTCTCGCGGTCACCGTGAAGGGACCCAAAGGGGAACTCAGCCGCACTCTTCCGGATGGCGTCAGCATCAGCCAGGAGGGCAGCAGCTTGCAGGTCAGCCCTGTCAACGAAAGCCGTCGCTCCCGCGAGCGCCATGGTCTCAGCCGCACCCTTGTGGCCAACATGGTGGAAGGAGTGAGCCAGGGTTTCATCCGCAAGCTTGAAATCGTGGGCGTTGGATACCGCGCCTCGGTGCAGGG
>JAPLIE010000113.1 GCA_026389265.1 Cyanobacteriota bacterium
GGCTGGCAGGTGCTGAGCCTGCGCGCAGTCGTCGACGATGCCCAGGCCACCTGGGCCGGCTGGGATGATGGTGCCTGGGAGAACGCCTTCGAGCAGTGCTGAACTGCCCTGAGCCTCCAGGAGACCCCACATGGTCACGCCACCCCTGCGCTGTCACCTGCTGATCGGCCCGCCCGCCAGCGGCAAGAGCACCACCGCCGCTGCCCTGGCCCCTTTGCTTGCAGGGCCTGAGGGGCAACCGGCGGTGGTGCTCTCCACCCACGCGATCCGCGCCGAAGTGTTCGGTGATGCCGCCGTGCAGGGGCCCTGGCCGTCGATCCAACAGCGGCTGCACGAGCGGCTGATCGGTGCGGTAGCGGCCGGCATGCCCGTGATCGTCGATGCCACCCATGCCGAGCGCCCCTGGCGGTTGGCGATCACCCAGAAACTGGCGCTGCCCAGGCCGGTGGAGTGGATTGGCTGGTGGCACTTCACACCGCTGAGCACCTGCCTGCGCTGGAACGCCAAACGGGAGCGGCCCGTTCCCACTCCGGTCATTCACCGCATGGCCGCGAAGCTGGCGGATGAGGCCTTTGGGCCAGGGAGAGCGGAGGGTTTTGCTTCGGTGGTGGCGGTGCAGCCCACCCATCAGAGCGACCTGGGCGCGTACCTGCGCGGCGAGCTCTCCGGCCTTAAGCGCCGCATCAGCGCCGCCTGCAACCGCCAACGCCAACTGCTGCTGCACGGCCATTCCCGGTTGCTGGATCTGGAGCGGCTGCTCTTTCTGCTCAAACTCCTGGCCGACCATCCCGACCTGGCGACGACGGACCAGGGCAGCCGAGAGGCGCTCGAAACACTCGTCTCACCCCTGCCTAGCGGTGAGCTGGCGGAGCGGGCTGCTGCGTTGCTGCGCAAACTCCATGGCGAGTGCTATGGCGATGCCGATGCGGTTCGCCGCGATCTGGCCTGGCTGGAGGCCCAGGGCTTCTTCCTGGCCACGCCGGTCACCACAGCGATTACCCCCATACCGCTGATTCCACTGGCAGCTGGGCAGACGCCAAGGGCCGGTGGCGTCAACGGCGGCCACCCACCGATGGCCGATGCCGCAGTGTTCGTGCGGGTGATGACCCTTCTCCGCCATCTCTTGCAGACGCCCTTTGATCGGCCGGCGGATGGTCCGGGGGCGATGGCGATGCAACGGCATCTGTTGGAGCAGCTCTCTGAGATCCCTGGCGGCCATGGCCCCGGCGAGCTGGCGACCTTGCGCAAGGACATCGAGAAGACCCTCACCCCCTATGGCTTCCGGTTGCGTCACGACAACCCGCGCCATGGCTACTGCATCGGCACTGCCTTGCTCTCGGCGCCGCGGTTGGTGGAGATCCATGGGGTGGTGCAGCACGCTGCCGAGCGGTTGGGGCGGCATCGAGGTGACGGCCACGCCGCCGTTGCGCACCTATCTCGATGGCGCCCATCCCGGCGTGGAGAGCCTGCAGCAGGGCAGCCTGGCCGAACCAAGGGAAGCCGAGCGGATCGAAACGGCGATCCTCGAGCACCGCCGCGTGCGGCTGCTGCGCCAGAGCACCTTTGCTGGCGGCGATAGCCGCGGCGGCGACAGTCGCAGCGGCGACAACCGCGGCGAGGAGATCCGCGTTTGGCCCCTGCAGCTGGTCTTTTCAGCCGGCCTCTGGCACCTGGCCTGGGAGGACGACGCCATCGGCCGGCCCCATGGCTTGCTGCAGAGCGAACGGCTGGAGCGGCTGGTGTTTCTGCAGGCCGAACCGCGGGGTCGCCGCAACGAATCCGACCACAACACCGCGCTCGCCAGGCTGCAGCGGCTGCTGCATCACTGCGGCGGCATCGAACTGGGCGATGACCTCACCGCCCAGGAGGGTCTCTGCCAGCCCAGCAGCGAGCAGCGGCGCCGCCAGCTGCAGACCCTTCGCCTGTCCTGCAAAGCCACTGCTTTTGCATCGATCCGCGAGGGGCAGCTTGCGCTGCCGCTGGAGCACATTCGGGTGGAGCGAGCGGCCAGCCCCATAGAGCTGCAACCGTCAGGGAATGGCCGTGGCAAGGGCTGGATCCATCCGGCCCTGGCTCAAGTCCTTCCCGCCAATCCCGCAGGCGATAGCCATCCCCACCCAGTGGAGATCGACCTGCCCCCCTGGATCCTGGCCCGCGGTATCTCCCTGCGCCGCTGGTTGTTCAGCCACGGCAGCGCCATCCGCATCGAGGCCCCGGAGGCGCTGCGGCAGGAACAACAAGGCCAGGCGCTGGAGGTGCTGGCGCTTGGTCAGCAGCGCTCGGTCGGCTGATCGGCCGCTGGCCTCACTCCTCCTCGGCAGAGCCCAAGGGGATGAGCTGGATCTGCTTGCGGCCGAGCTTGATCTCGAACTCATCGCCGGGTTTGAGGTGCTTGATCTCAATCAGTTGCCGGCAGCTGGGGCGGATGCCATAGAGGTTCTGTGATCTGCCAGCCCTGTTGCCTCTTCTCAGACCAGAGCTTGAGGGCCTCCTTCCGACTGAGCTCCAGCCGGCGTTTCAGGAGCGGCACCGACTGATCCGGCAGCAGCTCCCCAACCGTTACCTCCAGCTGCTGACTCCAGCGGTCCCAGCGGCTGGGCCGGAAGTGGAGCACTTGGCGGCCGTCGCTGAGCCAGGCCTCCTTGGGCGAGAGCGGCGGCCGTTTGCTCGCTCTACCGCTCACGCCACCTCAGGCGCCCAGCCCCGATGGCGGTGCAAGTCCTCGGTCCAGCCGCTGCAGCGGTGGGTGAGGTGCTCGCCATGGGCGATCAGCCCCTGATGCAGATGGCAGGTGAGCAGGGGGATGCAGTTAGGGCCCGGGTGATGCCGGAAGAAATGGCAGGTCATGCAGACCTGGCGGCTGCGGCTGGAGCGGAGCACCTCCTGATCGAGCCAGGGCCAGTCCTCGATCGCCTCGTCGCGGGAGGGCTGCAGACGGGAGAGGGGGACCGGCACCATGGTGACTCCTGCGGGCGTACATCTGTACTAGCAGGGTAGGCGGTCTGACGCCAGGGGTTCACTGGGTGCTGCCCTGATGCTGCTCTGCTAAGCGCACCTCGCGGTGCGACACGAGAAACGCCTCGATCCAGTCGTGGTGGCACTTCTGGCTTATCCGATCCGCGATGGTCACCGCTGTGTCGGGCACCTGGAACCGCTTGCGGAACGCCCGGGTGAGGCTTTCCAACAGGGGCCGGGGGAGAGCCCTGAGCGTGTTGTGCAGCTGCTGGATCGTCTCGGCATCGAGGGCCACCTGGCTGGCTTCGGTCTGGGCTGATGGCAGTGGAGTCGAGGCCGTGGTCATGGGCGCGGGACCGCCAGGTGCCGGCCGGCTTGCCGAAGGCCGCTGCACTGCTGGGCGCTGCGGCCCCACCTCCTGGCCTCCTGCAGTGCTGACCTGCCGCTGCTGCTTGTCATAGAGCGCGAGGCCAAATGGGTTGCCAAAGGTCATCAGCGCCCGCTTCATCGCGTCGGTCTCGGCCTCCTTGAGAGCGGACTCATGGGCCTGGCCCAGATCCACGTCGATCCCGTGACCGGCGCCGCTGCCCTCCCGGATCAAAGGAGGCCTGCCCCCGGCCGTGACGGTGACGCGAACGCGGGCGGTGTAGGTGACCCCCCAGCCGGGCTTTTGGTCCCTACCGATCGGGCGTTCACCCTGGGCTACGCAGCGGACGGCGATGGTCTGGCGCTGCCAGCCGTCAAAGCCAAAGATGCGGTTCGCCTCCGCGATGACTTGCCAGCCTTCCAGGTATGCCACCTTCCCCCGGCCCTGTTCCCGCTGGCGGACGTTGGCCCGATCGAGGGGGGCGGCAAGAGCAGCGAGTTGCTCGGGGGAGAAGCCGCTGGGCTGAGCCGGCTGGACCTGCGGAGTCGCGGCGGATTCGTGGGCTGCGTGTGGAGCACCCTCGGCCCGATCAGCTGTGCGGATCAGCTCCAGGGCCGATGTCGGCCTCTGGATGGATCGAGGAGCCGAGGGGCGGCTGGTGGTGCTGGCCCCGTTGGAGGGAGGAGCGGCGATGGTCATAGCGATGGGAAGCGATGGAGCGAGGCGAGGTGCGGAATGGATTTGTTCAAAGAGGGGCCCCGGCAATACCACCGAAACCCCATATGGAAGGGGCCTCTGGCCCCTAGTGGATGCGCCAGGAGCGGCGGGAGATGAGTTGGGCGCCGGGGATGAGGCGGCCTGCTTTGAGGGCTTCCTTGATGGCGGACTTGTCGGGCTGACTGGTGGTTTTGAGGGTGAGCCACTCGGAGGGCAGGGAGTCTTCGTCCTCGATCTCGACCGCCTGGGACTTGCGGCTGCTGAGCTCGTGATTCGGGAACGAGAACCGGGTGGCTTTGGGCTGCAGCCGGGTGAGCACCAGGACGAGGGAGTCCTCCAGGGCATCGGCCCGGGAGGCATCGGAGCGGGACAACTCGGTGAGTCGCTTGGCCTGCTGCTGGCGGTAGGTGGCCTGACCGCGGAGGTGCTCGATCACCCAGCAGGTGGCATCGGCCTTGGCCGCCAGGGCGGTTTTGTTGTGTTCCTCGGCAAGGAGGGCGGCCTCCAGCTCGGCGAGGGCCTGGGCGCGGGTGTCGTCGTCGGCTTCCAGCTGTTCAGCGAGCTGGCCAATGGTGGTGGTGAGCTCCTGGGCCTCGATGCCCAGCTGCCAGAGGGAGGCTGATCTGCCAGGCGCACCTTGCGGTGCGACGCGCTGCAGGGAGCAGGCAGGGCCGGTGGACTGGGGGACAGCTGGCGAGAGAGGAGCGGAGGGGGCGGTGAGAACGGACATGGGGACGTGGAGTGGAGGGGAACAAGAAGAACGGGGGCGGCGAAGGCCGCTCAGGCGGCGAGGGTCTCTGGCGCGAACGGCGGCGGCACTTCCATCACCACCACCGGCACCGGTGAGCGGGAGGAGCAACGGCGGGCCTGCTGCACCAGCGAGGCCGTGCCTGCCCCACCGGGAAAGGCGATCACCAGCACCGAGGCGGTGAATGCCGGGGAGGTGTGGGCCTGGGCTTCCGCCAGGGCCTGCTCGAGGAGGCGGCGATTGCGGATCGGCCCGGCGCTGCGGCCATAGCGACCCCACTCGGCGGGAAGGGACTGGACCGGCCAACCCAGCTGATGGGCAGCACGGCCGATGGCCTGATCAGCGCCACGGGCACCGCCGTGGAGCAACAGATGGACGGCCCGGCCGAGACTTCGCTGCTGGAGGGCGGAGGCGATGCGCTCCTGAGGCCAGGAGAGATCACGGCCACCGGCCGCGACGATGACGACCGAGCGATAGGCCAGCACCGGCGGCGGCAGAAGGCCGGGCAGCGGCAATGCAGCGGCGTGGGCCACTGCAGCAGAGGACAAGCTCATGGGCTACAGAGCAAACGAACGGGGCAAGTTGTCCGGGGATTTCGTTGCCGCAGGCGATGGGCTCGTGGCCTTTGGCGCAGTCTTTATTTTAGCAGTACAAGCGCACTATTGAGCGAGCAGGACGGCTGCGGCGCAAGCGACCTGCCCAAAACGCAGCCACCCCTGACGGGCCAAGCATCTTGATAACCAATGCAGCCAAATACGCTCCGAATCGACCGGCGCCGCGCAGCCGCGCGAGGAAGGCTGGGGCCTCCCCTCAGCACCCCGCCGGCTGGCAGCCGCCCGGCCACCGCAGCCGCGGGAGAGCGGCCCTGCCAGCCACCCCAACACCGGCCCCGGAGCGGAGGGCGGCGGCGGCTGGCCGATGCACGCCATGGCGCAGCCGTGGCACGCTGAAGGACGGCCGTCGTCGCACCGAGAGGTGCGCTCAGCGAATCCGACTGGAGGCCTGCGGCGGATGCTCAGCTTTCTCGGGCAAAGGCCAGCAATGCGCTGACGTCACCGCGGTCAGCTCGCTGAAGAGCAGCGATGTACTGCTGTCTCAGGCCTGAGGCATTCGCCAGGGAACTGCTACCTCCCCAGGAGAAGCGAGGTGCCCCCAGCTGCTCGATCAACACGTCAGCGATCAGGCGGGCGTGGCGGCCGTTGCCG
>JAPLIE010000101.1 GCA_026389265.1 Cyanobacteriota bacterium
GCCGTAGAGCTCTATGAACCTAGGCAGCGACAGGCCTGCCTGAAACTGGATTCGATTCATGGCCATGGCAAACGCATCTGGTACAGGCGTACCAGTTTAAGCGGGAACGGCCTGCTGACGGAGCTTGCTGCCTAATCAAGAGAATTTAAGGAGGGGGTTCAGATTTCTGAGGAGGCAAAGAAAATAACTCAGGATATCCTTGAGCAGCTGGATGAGAAGCAAAAGAAGGTCAACCTGGTTGCGATTGGCATTTCGGCACGAAAGCTGGTCGAATACCGCGTAGGCGAATGGACCAAGTTCCCGAGCGGTGAAACCGGCCTATTCAAACGCATCAATTATCTTGCTGGCAGAATCGATCCATGGACCATTAATGCCATGCACACCGTGCGCATCTTCGGCAACTGGATGGGGCACCACAACTACCAGCCTATCGAGGAGCGGGATGTGCCACCGCCCAAGATCACGCACTACCATCTCAATATGATGCTGTTGGCTCTGCGGTGCGTCGTGGTGGAACCGTGGCGGAAAAAGGACAGGCGGCCGCCTGCTCCCCCTATGAAAAGACCCCCTGGCACATAGCTCACGAAGCCCAATGACGCTGCTGGTTCAACAGGGCGCGGATGAGCTTGCGACTCCTGAGTGCGCACCAAAAGGATCGAAACCTTGATCAGGGCCTAGATGGCCATCGTGCGCAGGCTTTGGTTCAACGTCGAGAGGCTGAGAACTGCGACGGGCGAATCGTCTGGCATGCAGGCAGAAGCCCTGTCGAGGAGCAGAACCCAACGTCATTCGCACCCCAGCCCCTCGGTAACCGCCCAGATCCCGGATGCTTTCCCCAGTTGCATCCCCACCACGATGACCATGCAGAGCGCAGGCTGGCTCTCGATCAGCACCGAAGGCTTCGCGGCGATGAACGCGGCCCGGCCGGCGGAGCACCTGATCAAGGAGCTGGTGCAGAACGCCTTCGATTCGTTCGTGGAAGGCCAACCGGGCCGGATTGAGCTCCGCTACGGCAGCCAGACCGAGGGCTTCGTGGTGGAATGCGCCGACAACGGCTCGGGCATCAGCAACCTGGGCGACTTGCGGGTCGTTTACCTGACCCACAAGACCGACAGCCACCTCAAGCGGGGTCGCTTTGGCAGAGGGTTCAAGGAGGCGCTCTGCATCGCCGAACAGGCCCGGGTCACCAGCGGCGACCAGCAGCTGGAGTTTCTGCTGGAGAACGGCGAGCGGGTGACCCGCCAGGGAGTAGTCAGTGACATGGGCACAGGCACCAGGGTGTGGATGCGGATGCCCTGGCCGGCAGAGACCCGCGACCGGCTGGATGCCTACTTCGCCCAGTTCCTGGTGCCGGAAGGCATCGAGCTGGTGGTGAATGGCGAGAGAATCAGCGCCAGGGCGGTGGAACACCGGGTGGAAGCCAACATCACCACGGAGTTGTACGACGCCATCGGCCAGAGCTGGAAGAAGCCGAGCCGCACCACGGCGATTCATCTGGTGCGGACGCAGCCAGGCGAGACCGCCACCATCTATGAGATGGGGATTCCGGTCGCGGCCGTCGACTGGAACATGCCATACCACTGCGACGTACAGCAGCGGGTGCCGATGAACCCCAACCGTGATGCGGTCGCGTCCGGCTACCCCGTGATGCTGCATGTGGCCTGCCTGCCCAGGCTGCTTGAGGTGATGGATGAGAGCGCCGTGAAGGATGACTGGGTGGGCACCGCAGGCCGCCGCTGCGAGAGCAATGTCCAGAAGCGGATCATCGAGCAGCGGGCCTTCGGGGAGAACATCGCCCGCTCGGTACCGCGGATGGGCGAACGCCATTTCGACGAGGACGCCCGCGAGCTTGGGGTGCAGGTTGTGAACACAGCCCAGGCCAGCGGCGGCTTCCGCGACATGCTGCGGGTGTTCGTGCCCTCAGCCCAGGAGGTGGTGAAGCGCGATGAGATCGCAAAGGCGGAGCGTGCGGGCAGTGATGGCTTCTCGATCGCCACGGCTAAAGAGGCGGGCGATCTCCGCCAGCACTGGCTGGAACGCCAGGGCGGGGCGGACAGGGTTGGGCGCTGCCTGGAGTTTGCGGTGTGGTTCTGCCAGCAGCTGGTGGACACCTGCCCGGGCCGTGAGAACCGCGTCAGCGGCCAGCTCACCTTGAACCACCAGGTCGGCGTGACCCTTTACGCGCACTGGAGTGTCACCAACGTGCTCACCCTGGCGCTGGATCAGCCCTGCTTCTGGCAGGAGCCGATGGGTCCCGAGGCCCTGCAGACCCTGATCCATGAGGCCGCCCATGCGCTGAACATGCACCACGGCCTGGAGTTCCGCCAGGAGGTGGAGCGCCTCGCCGGCGTGGCCGCCAGCCTGATGCTGCTCCGCGGTCCGGAGATCCGCGAGCGCTTCTCAGACCTGCTAGACGGCGAGCACCATCGTGATGGCTTCGGGGCGGGGCTGCGGAGATTGGCTAACCTCAGTACAATCAAATCTTGATAGTCATCACAAAATGAAGAAATAACTGGTTTAAGCCACATCACAACTCTGACTTAGGCGCACCGAAGCAAGTAACAAAGCTTGCATTGGGATCAGATGCAACTCGTGCAATCCCAAATCCCACCCGCCTTGAGAAGAGAAGATCCAAATCTAAACTATCATTCCGCCAGCAAGAGAAACATCCCAAGCCATGATTGAGCAACTTCTTACTGGATTAACCCTAAGGACACTATCTCAATATGAACAACTCATTTGCTTGACAGAAGAAATGCGCACCACATTCAGCAGGGCTCTAAGTGAAATAGAATCTATCGAGAACTCATTCCAGGACCGACCAACGATTGTGTATAGGGGCATGAGTAGACAGCATATAGAGAGAATATTGTCACGGGACGATCAGCCCATTGAAGAAGGAAAGCTACTCAGCCGGTTGTTTTTCTATGGAGAAAAAGCTAAGGCGTTCTACCATTATACGGAGGAGGAGGCTCAATTGCTTCCATGGCTCAAGAATATTGAAGACTCTTCTGAAGGGCACCTCGAAAAATAAGCGCATTCCAGTGCTTCTGCGGACATGAAAAAGCCGCCAATCGGGCGGCATGGAAAGAAGTTCTTATATCGACCATTGACGATATCACTTGGCCCATCGCACCATCTCAACAAGGGTCATG
>JAPLIE010000058.1 GCA_026389265.1 Cyanobacteriota bacterium
TCCGCTCACCGCCCTGCGCACCTTCGGCCACCTGTTGCTGCGCCGCTTGGAGAAGGACAGCGACAACCGCTCCTTGGTGGAGGGGCTGCTCGCCGAGGAGCGGCAGCTGCAGCGCTATGTGGACGCGATCAGTGACCTGGCCCGCCCCGATGCCCTGATCGCTGCGGCGCCCGATCCCCAGCCCCTGCTGCTGCCACCCCTGCTCAGCGGTCCGGAGGGGCAACCTCTCGCCGAGCCGCTCTCGCCGCTGATCCAGCGGGCGGCGGCCACCGCCACCCTGCAGGGCCGTCCTTGGCGGGGGCCCGGCGCCCTGCCCGCCTGGCGTGGCGACAGCGGCTCGGTGGCCGAGATCATCGCCAATCTGCTGGAGAACGCCTTCCGCTACAGCCCTCAGGGGGCAGCGGTGGGGCTCCAGGCTCGGGATACCCCCGAGGGGCCGGTGCTCACGGTGTGGGATGGCGGACCACCGATCGAAGAAGCTGAACGGGAGTCGATCTTCCAGCGGGGGGTGCGGGGCAGCCGGGGCCTGCCTTTGCCGGGAACCGGGCTCGGCCTTGCCCTGGCCAGGGATCTGGCCCGCTCTCTTGGAGGGGATCTGCAGCTGGTGATTCCCCCCCAGGCTGTGGATCCCGAGCTGCCCGCGCCGGGGAACGCCTTTGTGCTCAGCCTGCCGGCCTCGGCTGCGGCGGGCGACTAGGAGCGACGCGCCGGTTGGAATGGCGAATCGCAAACTGGCTGAACACCGCCGGGCTCCTGGCCCTGCCGTTGGATCGCATCGCTGCGGAACGGTGCCTTGATGTTGATCACGCCCATTGATTCGGTGAGCGTCGAAGGTCCTCGGTTCAGCTCGCCGGGCCGGCTGCACCTCCGAGGCTGAGGGCCGCGCTGAGCAGCAGCGCCAGGGCTTCGCTCCATTCCACACAGGCGCCGTAGCTGTCGCCGCTATGGCCGCCGAGCCGCCGGCCCAGCCAGAGGGGCACCACCAGGGCCGGTAGCAGGCCCGCTAGGCCCGCCAGCACCGCCTTGCTGGCACCGCTCCCCGGCACGACCCAACCGGCCACGGCCATGTTGATCACCAGCACCAGCAGCACCAGCAGCGCGGTGGGCCGCAGCTCCCGCGCCAGGCCAGCCCAGTGCTCTCGGTGGAAGGCCGCCGTGCCGCCGGGCCTGAGGTAGGGGAAGCGGGCCATCGCCACCAGGGGCGCCACCCGGCCCCAGAGAGCGGCCCAGGGCAGGGCCAGGGGCGCGGCGGCCGCCAAGGTGGCCAGGGCGGCGGTGCGCAGCAGCAGCAGCAGGGCGAGGGCCTGGGCGCCGCTGGCACCCACCCGGCTGTCGTCCATCGCCTCCAGCAGGCGCTCCCCCGCCGCCAGGCCGTCTGCGGTGTCCATGGCGCCATCCATGTGTAGGCCGCCGGTGAGCAGCAGGCCAGCGGCCAGCACCAGAGCCACCTGGGCCAGGGGTGGCACGCGCCCCTCCAGGCCCCACCACAGCAGCCCCTGCAGTCCCCCCAGCACGGCCCCGATCCAGGGGGCGAAGCGGGCGATGCGCTGGAAACGGGGCCTCGGCCACGGCCAGGCCGGCAACACGGAGTAGAAGATCCAGGCCCCGGCCAGATCCCGCAGCCAGGCGGGGGCGGCGGAAGGGGTGGCGTCGGGCGGCTGGGACATGGGTTGGCTGCTGGGCCGCGGCGATGGTCCCGATCATTGCCGCCCCAGGAGCCAGGGGTGTTGCCGCGCATCGCTACGGCCGCAGCCGGGAGTCTGGTGGCCTTGTCTGGAGCACCTGGTTCCGCCCCTGGAACCCCCTCGGGGATGGGAAACGGGGGGGGGGCCAGGTGCTAGCTGCTGAAGGCTCTCCTGCGGGCGGAGCTGCTCGCCATGCCGGGGGGATGGGTGATTCGGAGGGGGGAGGAATGGTGGGCCGGGCCGGCAGGGCCCCCAGGAGGCGGCTGAACACCGGCGCCGGCTTGCCATCCCATTGGCCAGTGACCCACACGTGGAGGGATCTAAGGGCATGGAAGTGGTGGGCTCTCTCGGGCCTTTTCTGCAGCCTCCTAGCCTCGGGCGCATGCCCAGCCGCTACCGCTGCACCCACCCCTGATCCCGCACCCGCCAGTCTCCACCTGCTGATGAGCCCCGACTCCACGCCATCGGCCGAAGCCGCCGCGGCGGCTGCCCCGACCACCAGGGGCCCCGCATCCGAATGGTCGGGCGTGCCGTCGAGACCCACCCCCCAGCCAACGGCGGATGCCGCCCCGACCATCCCCGCTACTCAGGAGGCGACCGCTCCCTTCCGCTTCACGATCACCTCCCGCTGCCCTCACACCCGGGCGCGCTGCGGCTGTTTCCACACCCCCCACGGGCCGGTGCACACCCCCCGCTTCATGCCGGTGGGCACCGCCGCCACGGTGAAGGGGGTGAGCATCCCTCAGCTGGCCGACACCGGCGCTGAGATGGTGCTGGCCAACACCTATCACCTGCACCTGCAGCCCGGCGAGGCGGTGGTGGCGGAGGCCGGTGGGTTGCATCGCTTCATGGGTTGGCAGGGCCCCCTGCTCACCGATTCCGGCGGTTTTCAGGTCTTCAGCCTCGGCGCCATCAACCGCATCGACGATGACGGCGTGGTGTTCCGCTCCCCCCGCGATGGGGCCCGCATCACCCTCACGCCGGAACGCTCGATGGCGATCCAGATGGCCCTGGGGGCGGATGTGGCGATGGCCTTCGACCAATGTCCGCCCTATCCGGCCAGCGAGGCCGACGTGGCGGCCGCCTGCCGCCGCACCCACGCCTGGCTGGAGCGCTGCATCAGCGCCCACGAACGGCCGGATCAGGCCCTGTTCGGCATCGTGCAGGGCGGCTGCTACCCGGCGTTGCGGGCGGAATCGGCCCGGGTGGTGGCCGGCTTCGACCTGCCGGGGATCGCTGTGGGCGGGGTGAGCGTGGGCGAGCCGGTGGAGGAGATGCACCGCATCGTGCGTCAGGTGGGACCGCTGCTGCCCGAGGCGAAACCCCACTATTTGATGGGGGTGGGCAGCTTGCGGGAGATGGCGATCGCCGTGGCCCAGGGTTTTGATCTGTTTGATTGCGTGCTGCCCACCCGCCTCGGTCGCCACGGCACGGCGCTGGTGGGGGGCGAGCGCTGGAACCTGCGCAATGCACGCTTCCGCCACGACCACACCCCCCTCGATCCCACCTGCCCCTGCCTGGCCTGCCGCCTCCACAGCCGCGCCTACCTGCACCACCTGATCCGCACAGGCGAGATGCTCGGCCGCAGCCTGCTCAGCCTCCACAACCTCACCACCCTGCTGCGCTTCACCACGGCGATGGGTCAGGCGATCCGGGAGGGTTGTTTCTCAGAGGATTTCGCCCCCTGGGAGCAGGGTTCTCCGGCGGCCCACACCTGGTGCTCTCCCACGGCGGCGTCCACGCCTTGAGCGTGGCATCGTCGGCGCAGTGAGGCTGCTGAAATCCTCCCCGTGGTCGCCAGCGACAAACTGTTTTATTGGCTCTTCCAGCAGCACGCCGAGCGCCTCCAGCCCCTGGTGGCTGAACTCCTGCCACGGATGGAGGGCTATGTGTTCAGCGCGCCGGTGCTGAAGGAAAGGGAATATCGCCTCGATGGGCTGTTCCTGCCGCCTGCCGATCAACCGGAGCTGCCGGCGCTGATCCTGGAAGCGCAGATGGCGGCTGATCCCGGCTTCCTGCTGCGGCTGTATGCCGAAACAGGTCGCTTGCTGCAGCATCAGGATCGCCAGGGCCGCCCGATCCGTCATTGGCAGGTGGTGGTGATCCGCCCGTCGCAGGGGCTGAATATCGGCGACCCCAGGCCGGTGCAGGAGTTTGTGGAGCGGCGGGTGGTTTGGATCGAACTGGCGCCCGAACGCTTACCCCCAACGGCCCCACCGTTGCAGAAGGCGCTGGCGATGTTGCTGCTTTCGGAGGATCAGCTGCCCGCCTGCTCGAAGGCGATCCGGGCAGAGGCCGCGGGCACCAGCCTGGATGCCGAGATCGACGATGTGATCGCCGCTATCCTGGTGACACGCTTTAGCGGTCGCACCGTTCCCGAGATCTGCGCCATGGGTGGGATCACCGTCGACGACTTCACGAGCAGCGTGGCCTACCGCGAGATCTTTGGGCTGGGCCGCCAGACCGAAGCCTCCGCCCTCACCCTCCGCCAGCTACAACTCCGCTGCGGCGCCCTGACCACCAGCCAACAGGCCCGCATCCAGGATCTCCCCCTGAGTGCGCTCGAGACTCTCTCTGTTGCCCTGCTCGACTTCCAGGGTCCTGACGACCTCACTGCCTGGCTGACCCGCTATGCCGGCTGAGTGACGCTCCCGAGCTAAGCCCCTCACGCTTCAACGGCCGCACCGTTCCCGAGATCTGCGCCATGGGTGGAATCACCGTCGACGACTTCACCAGCAGCGTCGCCTACCGCGAGATCTTTGGGCTGGGCCGCCAGGAGGGTCGCCAGACCGAAGCCGTTGGCATCTCCCTCCGCTTGCTCGAGCACCGCTGCGGCTCTCTGACCCCCAACCAACAGGCCCGCATCCAAGCGCTTTCCCTTAGTGCGCTTGAGACCCTCTTAGTAGCCCTTCTCGACTTCCAGGGTCCTGACGACCTCAACGCCTGGCTGAGTCGCCACGCCGGCTGAGCCCCTCACGCTTCAACGGCCGCACCGTTCCCGAGATCTGCGCCATTGGTGGAATCACCATCGACGACTTCACGAGCAGCGTGGCCTACCGCGAGATCTTTGGGCTGGGCCGCCAGGAGGGCGAGCAAAAGGGCCGCCAAGCCGAAGCCGCTGCCATCTCCCTCCGTTTGCTTGGGCATCGCTTGGGCGCCCTGACCCCCAACCAACAGGCCCGCATCCAAGCTCTCCCCCTCAGTGCGCTTGAGACCCTCTCCATTGCCCTGCTCGACTTCCAGGGACCAGAAGACCTCAACGCCTGGCTGAGCCAGCACGCCGCCTGAGGGCCGCCCCGAGCCAAGCCCCTCTCGCTTCAGCGGCAGCACCGTTCCCGAACCCTGCGCCAGGGGCTGCGAAACCCGTTTAGCGACTGTGCGGCAGGCCTGGAGGCCATCCGCCTGTCTTTGGAACCTTCCAAGGCAGCCCGCAACCTGGCGGAGCTACTCGCAGCCGCTGGCATCCCGCCACCACAAGGCCTCCTGCCCTCCGATCAGCTGGCCCACAGCTTCCGCGAGCCCCGCCTGCCCCCTCCGCGCAAACCTGGTGCCGCAGCTGGGCCCCGTGCAAGCCCAGCCTGCATCGCGCCGCCCCGACTGGGGCCCGGCCCAGCGCCCGATGTTGTTTTGCAGAGGATGTCGCTGCCGGCAGATCGGCCTTCCCGGGGGGCCCACCCGTGATAATTTCCCTCAACCGCACCGGGCCGCTCCGAGGGCCCAAAACCTCTCATGGCGCACCTCCTGCTGGCCGGTCTCGCTTCCCACAGCACCCCGCTGGCCCAGCTGCCCGAGGCTTACCAGGCCTTCGGTCCGCTGGTAGACATCCTGCCGATCATTCCCTTCTTCTTCTTGCTACTGGCGTTTGTGTGGCAGGCTTCGGTTGGGTTTCGCTGACCAGGTGAATGGCTGTTGAACAGTGGCCATCACCAGCCACTGAGGCTTTGAAGTTTGCCTCTGTTGCCAATCTGAAGCTTGGCTTGCGGCCTGAACTTTGCCCACCTCAGCCTCTGAACCATCAGCTTGCGATTGAACGCAAGATCCAGCTCCTTGCTTTTTGCGGGCGCTGACCGTGCCAGGCCTTCAGCCTTGGCGTTGATCGGTAAGTTTTTCATCATGATGCTGCCGATTGCGTCCTGACCGACACGCCCGGCCGGTGTTGCGAGCCAAACAAGACAATTTGCGAATTGTCCCCTGCCAAAAACTCAGCTGTAGGGTGAATGTAGTAGCATCAGTTCGCAAATTTTTTTTCTCAACAGCATGTCGCTTAAAAAGCTTTCCTTGGCAAGTGCTCTGGGTTGCGCTTCTTTAGCTGCCAGTGCCTTCGTGGCCATGCCTGCACAGGCGGCTTGTCTCTCCACAACTGGAGAAATCCCTACTCCCAACAATAATTGCGTCACTTACGACACAACCTCAAGCCCCACAAAAGCAACTCTTTTTTATAATGATTCTAATCTGGGCAACAATTTTTGGCAACTAACGGGTGGAACTTCTACAATTGCTAACTTTAGCAATTGGGAATATGGATCCAATGGTACCAGTTGGACATCTTTTAATCCTTCCTTCACCGCTGACACAGTGTCTGGAACTGTGCAAAGAAGTACCATTTTTACCCCCTCCACAACTCCTTCGGCACCTGCTAAAGATCCATTTTGGATTAGGGTTACTCTGTCCAATACAGCAACTTTGAACGCTCAGTATTCAATTAATCTCCGAACCAATAATGATGGAGCAGTAGATTCGCGGGGACGACTTGACGATACCAGTGAAAATTCGGCCTCAAATCTCTCTCGCAACTTCACCCGCCAAAATGATCCGCCGGCAGCCCCTGCCCCTGGCCCGCTTCCCCTGTTCGGTGCTGCAGCCGCCTTCGGCTACTCCCGCAAGATCCGTAAGGCCATTCGTGCCGCCGGTTGATTCTCTAATCCAAATTTGAAATTCTCCTCTATATGAGGAGATTTTTTTTGCCTTCGCATAATTTCCACACCTTTTCCGCATGACAAATTTTCCCAGGGAGCTCGGCGATGAAATGGAGTCCTTTGTCGAAGCCAACGAATCTCCTGGCAATGTTAGTCCCGCTAGCAACAAGCTATTCAAGAATTATGTAGCTAATGCCTTGCGGTGGGTCTCCATCGCCTTGATCGGTATCTTCATCGCCTCGGTGATCTCCGTGATCCTGCCTATCCAGCTCTTCAGGCCTGAGTGGCAGGACAAACTGATCAGTAGCATCCGCGGCGGCGCCAGCTTTCCGCTGGAGGGTGTGTTGTTCATGATGCTGGCCTCGGTGTTGTCCCCAGACGATCAGGGCATCACCAAGCAGCTCAGGCGGGTGCGGAAATTTGCGGTGGCGATGTCGTTGATCTTTCTGGTCATGGCTCCGCTGCAGCTTTATACCGGTCTCAGGGTGATCGATGGCCGAACCACCAATGAATTTGAATCGTTGGCTGTGCTGAAACGTGGTGCCTCCGCCATTGATCGATCCGTTTCCGAGGCTGAATTCAGGGCTGCCCTTGGCTCCATCCCGGGTGCTCCTCCCCTCCCCGCCACCACGCTCACCGAGCCCATCCCTTCACTGAAGGCCAATGTGCTGCAGCAGATCAATCCCCAAATCAAGCGGCTGGAAACCCTGATCGAAGAGCAGCGCCGCAAGCGAACCGAGCTGTTCATCGGCTTCAGTATTCGCGATGTATTGATCTGCCTTCTCTATGCCCTCGCCTTCGGCGCTATGGCGAGACGATCTTTTTAGCGCGGTCTCCTGAGCCGCTTGCGCTTTTTTTGAGTCCAACGTGCGGCTCCTCGTGCTCTCAGTGAGGCTGTCTGGTTCTGCAGCAGCACCTCACCGCTGAGGCGCTGGCCGCGATCACCGATCCCTCCAATTACGCGGCCAGCCAGCGCTGCGGCGATGCCATGCGAGAGCGCCGCATTCAGGCCTTCGAGGTCCCCTCGGCCCGCTCACCGGAGACACCCTCCCGTCGTCGGGGTCCTCACTCCCTATGCCTTCTGCAGCGCGCCCTTCGATCTCCAGGATTGGTCCCTGGAGATCAACTCCCAAGGTGTGATCGGCATCTGCTTTGCTGGCGCCCTCACGGCCCAGTTCACAAAAGAGCAGTTTCTTGTGGCAGGGCGCTGGCCTGGGCCGTGAGAGGGCTGCTGCCGGATGCACTCAGCCCGGCAGGCGAGCCGCCAGATCAGCCGGCACCCGAAAGATCTCCCGTTTGCCCTCCTTCGCTGCGATCAGCAGGCCGCGGCCGGCCAGCTTCTGAAGATCACTGCGGGCCGTCTGATTGCTCACGCCATGGCTGCTCTGGTGAGAGAGCACTGTGTAGCGGAAGCCGGTGTGCCGTAGGGCATGGCGGAGCAGGGCTAGCTGGCGCCCGTTGAGATCCTCAAGGCCGTGGGCACCCTCCAGTTGCCGCTGCAGGGCACCCACCTCGCCGGCTTTGCGACCCAGGTAGGCGTGCAGGCTGGAGATGGCCTGCTGAATCACCTTCACCTGGGCCAGCAGGAAGTAGGTGAGGTCGTTGTCGTCGCTTTCGCTGAGTAGGAATGAACGCTCGTACTGTCCCCGGGCCTTGTTGATCACCGAGGAGATCGATAGGAACTCGAACAGCCCGTAGCCCTGATGGAGCATCGCCCAGTAGAAGAGCGCTCGGGCCGTCCGACCGTTTCCATCGCAGAAGGGGTGGTCGTAGGCCAGAGCGAAGTGCAGGGTGATGGCCCGCACCACGGGGTGGAGAAACACCGCCGGGGTCTCGCCATTGGCAAAACCGCAGAGCAGTTCCAGCCTCTGCTCCAGCTGCGCAGCAGGGGGCGGCACGTGGAACACCGTTCCATAGGCGTCATCCACCACCACCTCCTTGCTTGGAGGCCGCAGCCGGCCGGCATCAGCCGGATCATCAAGCGTGTCCTGGCAGACCAGCCGGTGGAGATCCAGCACCCGCTGCGGCGTCAGGGGCTGATCCTTGAGCTCCCGAATGTGCTGCATGGTCCGGTAGTTGTTGAGGATCATCTGCTCGGAGCGATCCCGCGGCGCTCGGCGGCTGCGGATCATGGCCTTGGCCTCATCCCGCGTTGTTGCGGCACCCTCCATCTGTGAGGAGGTGATCGCCTCCTCCATCAGCGCGCTCAGCAGGTAGCGATCGCGGCTGGAGGGGGTGGTGACGGCTGCCGGGACCATCACGCCGGCACCGGAACTCCGATCAATGTCATGCAGGGCCTGGAGCAGCATCGGCGGTTGGCAGAGCCAGAAGGGGCTGCCGTCGCAACTCACCAGAGGCAACGGCGTGCTCGTGCTGCGGCGAGCCAGCTTCTCAGCGAGCCACCACTGCTCAAGGTTGAGCCCCTGTGGTGGTGTGCGATGCCGCAGCTCATCCCAGTGGAGATAGCGATCCCCCTGCCTGGCTGCTGCCAGTTGCATCAGCACAGGCATGGCCTTCTGAAGCCCGCCGCCCTTGGCGAGCAAGTCCTCCATCGGCGGAGGCCTGCGGGGTGGGCGGGTTGGCAACTCCCAACGAACTCCTAGCTTTCTCCAAATTAGGAGATAAGCGGGAGTTGGGCCTGAGATTGGCTCGATTCAGCAGGATCGCCGCGTGGGCGCCGGCTCCTCACCGCCTCTCCCGCAGCACCGCCCCCGCAAACTCGGGCAGGGCCAGCATGCGGCGCCAACGGGTCGGTTCCTGCACCAGCCGGTAGAGCCATTCGATCTGCAGGGCGCGCATCCACTTCGGGGCGCGCTTTTTAGTTCCGGCCCAAACATCGAAGCTGCCGCCCACGCCCATCCACAGACCGCCGCTGCGGCGGCCGGCCAGGCCCCGGATCCAGGTCTCCTGGCGGGGCACCCCCAGCGCCGCCAGCACCAGATCCGGTCGGGCCTCCAGCAGCTGCCGCTCGAACGGGGGCCATTCGGCCGGGCTGAGGTAGCCGTGGCTGGCCACCACCAGATCCAGGCCCGGCAGTTCCCGCCGCAGCCGGCCCACCAGGGTGTCCATCACCGCCGGGCTGCCGCCCACCAGGGCTACCCGCCAGCCGTGGGCTGCCGCATGCTCCAGCAATCTTCGAGCCAGCTCGATGCCCGGCGCCCGGCTCACCCGGAACCCCTGGCGCCCCAAGGCCCACACCACACCGGCCCCATCGGGGATCACCAGCTCGGCCGCCTCGATCACGGCCCCCAGCTCCCGATTGGAGCGGGCCGCCATCGTCATCTCGGCATTGAGGGTCACCACCTGGCCCCCGGTCCCTGCGCCGCTGGAGCCACCGACCGAGGCAACGGTTGTCTCAGCCGCGGCTGGGGAGGCGCCTGCCCCGCCATGGAGGGCAAGGGCGGCCTCGAAGACATCGCCACACACACTCACAGGCATTCCTAACACGCGGGCGCGGACCGGGGCCGTCACGGTTGCTGCCATGGGTGGGTGGGGCGGCGGAAGAGAATCTATGGCTTGGGATCGCGCCAAGATGATGGTCAGTCAACCAGCCACCAACCGCTCCGGTTCCGCTATCCCTCCCTCCGATCCTGGTTCCCCTCCCGCGCCGTCCTCAGGCCCGCCCCCCGAGCCAATGAGCTCCAAGGCCGCCTGGCGCCGCCTCCAGGACCTCGACCGCCAGATCGAGGCCGTGGTGCTGCAGCGGCAACACCCCGTGAGTGGCCTGCTGCCGGCCAGCACCGCCAACACCGTGCATGGCAACTACGGCGACGCCTGGGTGCGCGATTGCGTGTACTCCGTGCAGTGCGTCTGGGGGTTGTCCCTGGCCTACCGCCGCCTGCGGGGTCCCTGCCGTCGGGCCTTCGAGCTGGAGCAGCGGGTGCTGCAGCTGATGCGTGGCCTGCTTTCGGCCATGTTGCGCCAGGCCGCCAAGGTGGAGCGCTTCAAGACCAGCCTGCACCGCCTCGACGCCATCCACGCCAAGTTCGACACCGCC
>JAPLIE010000175.1 GCA_026389265.1 Cyanobacteriota bacterium
GGGGCGCCAGCACGGTGGTGCCGCCGGCGGAGAGGCCCGCCCGCAGGCAGGCGAGGCTGCCCACATGGATGGCGGCAACGGCCACCCCCTCCCGCTCGGCCCCCAACATATGGCCCGCCTCATGGAGAGCGATCCGGCGCAGACGCAGCAGGCCCCCGGGCAGGGTTTCGGCCAGCAGGTGGCCGCCTCGGCCGCCGAAGCGGGCGGCATCCACGGTGAGGCTGGTGAGGGCCAGCGCCACCAGGGCGGTGGTGAACCAGGAAGAAAGACCCAGCAGGGGACCCACCAGGGCCAGCAGGGTCACCACCAGCACCGCAACTCCCGCAGCCGTCGCCCCGCTCATCGCCGGTTCGCGGCGGTCAACGGGAGGGGCGGCTCACGGCCTGCCCATGGCTGCGCGCCGGGCCCGGACCACGACCCTTGTCGGCCTCGGAGGGCCTGCGGTCGGGGCCGCGGCGCTCGCCCCGTTCACCACCTCCGCCGCCGCCGGCACCACCACGGCGGCCCTTGCCGCCGCGGGTGCCCCGCTGGGCCAGGGGAGCCACCACCTCACAGGATTCCAGGCAGAGCTGCTGACCCTGCCGGCGCAGATCGAGGGCCACGAAGTGGCGCAGGTGTTCCAGGGGTACCTCGCCCCGGAGCTGCAGCTTGAACGGCACCGGCCGGCTGCCGTCGGCCCGGGGCAGCTGCCGCACCTTCACCACCAGATCGCCGGTTTCAGGCCGGGTGTAGATCAGCTCGCCGCGCACCGAGAAGTAGTCGTCGCCCTCCGCCAGCGCATCGGAAGGAAGCTCGGCTCCCTCCGCCGCCGGCTCCTCCCCCTCCACCAGGGCTTCGGCGGCAGCCAGGGCATCGGCGGCAGCCAGGGTGCTTGGTTCCCAAACCCCCACCATCTGGAGATGGAGTTGGTTCTCGTCGCGGCTGCGGGGGTACACCACCCAGAGATGGGGCAGCTCCAGGTCGAGGTGGCGACGCATCAGGGTGAGCAGCCGACCGAGCACCACCGCCTCCAGCTCGGTGCCATCGGCGGTGCGGATCACACCGCGGGTGGGCTGGGCCGGATCGCTCGGCACATACTGGCCACGCACCACACCGATGGCCCGGTACTGCATCGGCTCGGTGACCGGGGAAATGGGGTGGGCGCGCATGGTGAAGAGGAGAACGCCCCGGAATGGGACGGTCGGATCGGGGCCAATGTAGCCAGCACGGCAGGTAGTCTCCGCTTGGAGTTGCACCGCCCTCTCCCGCCTGGATGCCCACTCCAACCCGCAGCAGCGCCACCCGCCTCTGGACCGGGGCCGGGGCCATCACCCTCTGCCTTATGGCCCTCTCCGGCGGCTGGTGGTTCGGCCGTCAACAGGCCAGCGGGATCCCGGTGGACAGCCGCCGCGCCGCCCTGGTGCAGGAGAGCGACCTGCTGGGCCAGAAGGTGATCCGGGGCGACGCGAACGACAGCGACCGCCAGCGCTACCTCGAGCTGCTGGTGGGCCTCGATCGCCGCAGCGAAGCGATCGCGGTGCTCGAGGCCATGGCCGACCGTGAACCCGACCGCTGGGCGCTGCGGTTGATGCTGGCCGAGCTGCGCCGGGACCAGGGAGATGCCGCCGGGGCGGAACGGGAACTGCGCCAGATCCTCAACCGCTCACCCAGCCAGATCGATGCCCTGCAGCTGCTCACGCTGATCCGGCTGGAGCGTGGCGAGGCAGGCGCCGCCGAAACCCAGGTGAAGGGGGTGTATGGGGGTCTGATCAGGCCCGAACCCAAACCGGAGGCCCTGGGCGTGGGCCTGCTGCTGGCCGAACTCCAGCAGAAGCGTGATGAGGCTCCCGCGGCCGAACGCACCTACCAGGAACTGGCCCTGGCCTTCCCCGAGGACCAACGGCCGCTGATCGGCCTGGCCCTGCTGCGGCACTCCCGGGGAAATAGCGCTGGTGCCCTCGAAGCCCTGCAGCAGGCGCGCCGGCGCAGCCCGGAACCGGGCAAGGCCGATCCCCGGCTGGATGCCCTGGCGGCCAGCTGGGGCCTGGAAAAGCTCAGGGCGAGCCAGGGAGCATCGTCGGGCCCGAAACCGCCGGGCGGCCCCCCGCAGACGGAGGCGAAACCACCGACCGCCCCCCAGTCACCGGCCCTGCCGGCGCAGGGCCCGACTGGGCCTCCAGCGCCTTGAGCGCCTGATCCACCGCCGAGGCGGGGGGGGTGGCGTCATCGAGGGCGGTGCTGCGCCGGATCCGGTTGATCAGGTCGATCGGGTTGGTGATGTCGATGCCGGAACTGCTGCCAGCCGGACCCAAGCCGCTGCTGGAACCGCTGCCGTTGCCGAACATCTGCCGGTCCTGGGGGGTCACGCCGAGCGGCTGGCTCAAGCCCGCCGCGCCCTGGGCCGCCACCGGGGTGGGCTGGGCCAGGAGCAGCAGGGAGCCGAGCAGCGCCTGGGCCTGGAGCGGATGGCGAAGCAGCCGCTGCGCGGCAGAGCGCCCACGCCAGCCCGGCCCGCGGCCAGAGGCAGCCGCTGGGAATGCAACAGCTGCGGATGTAACCGTGGGGGCTCCGGAGCGGAACAGGGTGCCGGCTGGTTCGGGTGGAGCGGCGGAATCCGCCATAGCCTGCGCGCCAATGGCTCATGGTTGGGCCCAGTTTAGAAGCGCCCGAAGGGAGGCCTGTGCATGCGGATCGCCACCTGGAACGTGAACTCGGTGCGCACGCGCCTGGATCAGCTGCTGGCCTGGCTGGGCACGGAGCGGCCGGAGGTGCTCTGCCTGCAGGAAACGAAGGTGGCCGATGAGCTGTTCCCCTTGGCGCCCTTCCGGGCCCTGGGCTATGAAGCGGCGATCAGCGGCCAGAAGGCCTACAACGGCGTGGCAATCCTCAGCCGGCTGCCGATCGAGGATGTGCGGGTGGGTTTTGCGGCGCTCCTGCCCGATGACCCGGAGGCTCCGGGCCTGGGGGAGCAGAAGCGGCTGATCAGCGCCCAGATCGCCGGATTGCGGGTGCTCAACCTCTATGTGCCGAATGGCTCTTCGCTGCGCTCGGAGAAATACGCCTACAAGCTCGAATGGCTGGCCTGCCTGAAGCGTTACCTCGATGCCCAGGAGACGCAGGGAGAGCCCCTGGTGATGGTGGGCGACTTCAACATCGCCCTTGAGGCCCGCGACATCCACGACCCGGCGCGCCTGAATGGAGGAATCATGGCCAGTGAGCCAGAACGGCAGGCGCTGCAGGCCGCCCTTGGCGAGCGGCTGGAGGATGGCTTCCGCCTGTTCGAGCCCGAAAGCGGCCACTGGAGCTGGTGGGACTACCGCACCGCCGGCTGGGAGACAGGCCGCGGCTGGCGGATCGATCACATCTATCTCGATTCCGAGCTGCGCGACCACGCCCTGGGCTGCACGATCGATGCCCCGATGCGCGGCAACCCCCAACCCAGCGACCACGCCCCGGTGATCATCAACCTGGCCTGGCCGCCGGAGGACGAGGGGGAAGACGACGACGAGGAGTGCTGAAGGGAAGCGACCCCGTGGCGCTGGCCAGCCAGGGCGTGCTGGTGGGCAGCCTCGGGAACCGGCGATCAGGTGGTCAAGCAAGGTGACGTTGATCCCCGAAAGCGGACCGTTCTTACGAGAGACCTCAGCCGGCCTCACTTGAGAACAGATGGCCAGCAAGCCTCAGCCGTTGAAGAGAGGCTTCAGGGGTGCTCTCGTGGAAACAAAAACGTGCCAAGGGGATGGCGAGGACTCAGTCGGGAACAACCCTGCAAAGAATGAACTTCACCAGATCGCCAACCATGAATTTTCCGGAGTAATCGCGCAACACAGAATAAATTTGTTTAATGATCTCGGCTTGGCTAGCCATGGCCTCTAGGGCAAACTGACACCTTGCAACATAAACTGCCAGGGTTTATTGCAGTCATCTATTGGAGTCACATGACAACATTGTCATGCCCGAGTCCCGGAAACGATGAGAGGCAACACCTCTGATCCCTCGCCGCATTTCGGGAGAAGAGGCCCTGGGGCTATCGGCAGAGGCGTAGGAGAAGCCTATGCAATAGGTGTTGCCGAACGCCCCAGATCAGAAGCGGGAAGAGATCCCAGCATAGATCCGAATCTCAGCTCCCGCCTTCTGTATCTGGATGTTCGAAGTGTCTCTTCCCGCAGGACGCGTCCGTTGTCCTCATTTTCAAATTCAATATCGATGAGTATGCTGATGGCGGGCTAGATGGCCTTGCTGCAAAGACGCGTAGATATTAGCTGAGCCCTTGGGTTAAGGTTGCAGGCGACAACTTTACTGTCACTGGGGGATATAGCGTCTTCTAGATGTAAATACGTGATCGGCCTGTTCCGCTTAGACGGAACGTGCCACCTCTAGGACCAGTAAACCACTCGGATGGTCGGTTCATTTTCGCAATCTCTTCTTTCTTTTCCGGGGAAAGATCAAGTTCTTCAACCAAAACCACATCAGGCTTCCATCCCAACTTATGGATTAAATAGACCACTGCATCTATCCGCCTCCTCTGGCGTACTACGGAGCCCTCCATCAGCGCCGAATCAAGAACCCCAAACTACAACGCGCCAATATCTGCGTCTATCCATTTAAAGCAGCCTCTCTAATTGAAGTGAATGCGATGGAGAAGAAGATTCAGTTCTTATAATTTACAGGCTGTCAAGGTAATTTGGCTGGCTACTCATACTCTTTGCTGAATGAAGGTCTACACGTGATCCTAAGGAGCCTCTGGGCAACGAGCCCCGAAAGAGAGCCCTAAGACGAATTTGTGCTGTATGAACAATTTAGAGTCGCATCTCAGGCTTGTTGGCCTGATTTCACCTTATTTGAAACTGAATCTTGCCTATGTGGGGCTGTTGTTCCCTTCAAAGGGCACACTATTCCTCAGATCACGTACTGCATAACAACCTGCGAACGTGCCATGAATAGGTTCGAAAGGGCTGCCGACGATGCAGACGTGGCCATAGCCGAAAGCCATGCCAGTGCCGCAGAGAGGCAGGGGAGCGGGAGCAGTCACGGCTTCGGGAGGATCAATGAAAAAGATCCCAAAACCATTGTGGATGCTGCCCAGGCTGCCGCTGTGGATTTTGAATTGACCCAGGAGCGTGATCGATTTGAGCCAATCGGGCTCCCGGTACAAGCTCAGCTGAGAAGCATCGCTGGCCATGAGGCTCAGAGTGAAGCCATGGCGGCTCCATGCAGGCGAGGCGAGAGGCACCGTTGAGGCTGACCGGGGTGTGATTGGGGCCGTGGTCTTGCTGTGTCCGTTGAGCAGGAGATGGGCGGCCAGCCGGTCAGCGAGCACGTGATGCTGCTTGGATCGCTCCTCGGTGATCAGGGCTTCCAGCGCGCGCCGAAAGAGCTCCTGGTTGCCTTCGGCCCCGGCGCGGACGCTATCGATGAGCAGGTCAGCCCGGGCCATGGCGGGGACAAGGCAGGGATGGCAGGAGCCTGCGGAACTGCGCCGAGGCAAGTGGCAGCAACGTAAGGGGAACAGCAACGGCCTGAACTCAGGGCACGGCTGGTTGCCCTGGCTCTGTGAGAATTGATGGATTCAGGGATCGGGATCTACTGGGGCGGTTTGGCTCAGCAAATTCAGGAAGTTTTGCAGTCGGGCGCGGTTGATGTCTGAGGGATCGAGCTGGACTCGGGCGGAAAGCACAGCCGCCTGATGGAGTCGCTCAAGGCTCCTTCTATGGCGTTTTCGTGATCGAGCTGCTCGATTTCTTTCTCGATCTGCTCTCTGTCGCTCCTCACTCGCAAGATTTCTTTCTCGAGCTGCTTCGTTCTCTCTTTGCTCCGCTCGATCGCGATCCGATTGTCGTTCATCCGCAGCTCGTGCTGAATCTTCCGCAGCTCGTGCTGCATCTTCCGCTGCTCGAAGCCGGGATCCCGTCGCCAGTTGAGCATCGACAACAATGATCGCCACCGAGGCAGCGATGAGGGGGATACCCCATTGCTGAGGGATGGGGATGTTGCGCCCGGCGAGGGTGAGGTGGTCATAGGAGGAGAAGAGGGCGATCAGGCCAAGAGCGAGGCCACCGATGGCCTGGGTGAGGCCGAGCCGGTCGAGACCGAACCGGCCAAGACCGAGACGGTCAGGGCCCGGCCAGGAAGGAGCTGTTGCGGGTAATTCTGGCGGCGGCGGCGGGTCCTCGCTGCCGGCTGGTGGATCGGCGGCGCTGGGCGGTGGGGACACGGGGCTGGTGCGAAGACCGGGAGCGAGGGCTCCAAGGGATCAGTGCCACCAGCTGGATCAAATCGCTTCAGGCACCTGTTGCCGGGGTATTCAGCCCCCCTCTTGCACTGGCTGCAGGGGGCGCAACGCGGAGGCAGCGAGTGAGGTGTTCTCGTTGCCGGGTGGGACGATCAGCAATAAGCGCTGGCGAGGTTCAAGGTTGTGGGCGCAGCAAATGGGGGAAGCAGGCAGCCCCGTTGAGGCTGACCGGGGTGATTGGGGCCGTGGACCTGTTGTGTCCGTTGAGCTGGAGATGGGCGGCCAGCCGGTCAGCGAGCACGTGATGCTGTTTGGAGCGCTCCTCGGTGATCAGGGTTTCCAGCGCGCGCCGAAACAGCTCCTGGTTGCCCTCGGCTCCGGCGCGGACGCTATCGATGAGAAGGTCAGCCCGGGCCATGGCGGGGACAAGGCAGGGGTGGCGGGAGCCTGCTGAAATGCGCCGAGGCAAGTGGCTGCATCGTAAGGGGAGGGGCAACGGCCCTGGCCCCAGAGGAGCCCTGCTGATTTGGCGGTGTCTTGGCGGCACCGGTGAGGCAATGGCGGCCCTTCGCGTGGCCGCTGGCCGTGTTGTTGGCGATGTTGCCGCTGTGGCGCGCGGTGGGTTGGTTGACGCCGTTGGGGCCGTTGTCGGAGCTCACGGCCTGGCTCAGCCGGCAGTGGCTGGAACTGAGCGGCTTTTCCGCCAGCCAGCAGGGGCTTTTTCTCTATTTGCCGGGCGGCGGGGTGAAGGTGGCGGGCACGTGCGGGCAGCTCCCATCCACCGCCATCGCTGCAGGCGGCCAGACCCACAGGCGGACTGACGGCGCGTTGGCGCCAAATCAGCGGCTGGTGGCCGTCAGGGCCGGGGCTATCGGTTTGGAGATAGAGGCGCTGAGCAGGAGGGAGGCAACCAGAAATGGGTCTGCCGGGGCCGGGGTTGGCTACAGGGCACAACTTGCATGGATTTCACTGGCAAGGATTTCATTAGCGCTGCATGGGCTGCCTGTGTTGGTTGCTGGCAGTCCCCTTCGAGGGTGCCGTTGACGCACACCAGCGCCAACCCCACCATGAACCAACATAAAAAAGCCCCGCCAAGGCAGCGGGGCTCGGGAGATACGAGATATCAGGACGATCAGTGCAATGAAACCATTGCAGACGCTGAAGGGTTCATCCCAGAGCGCTCATCACCTCAGACGACTTGCTGCCCTTGATCCGCTTCCTCATATTGCGGCTGAACCCGAAGGCGGCACCGATGCCAAGCAGAGGAAGAGGACCTGGAACTGTACTTGCCGCTTCGATAGCATCTAGATTGACATCTTGACCAAGGGGCGTGGTGCTGAGAGCCATGTCACCGAATCCTTCGGCAATGAGCTTGCCGCGAAGGTCGAATGCCGTATCCCAGGCGTGGCCGCCATGGCTCAGCGGAACAGCTAAATCCCCTGGTACTCCACTCCAGTCCCAAATTTCAGCGCCGTCAAGCCCGCCAATAGGCCTCACGCTGAAAAGCATTTTGAGATAGGGGAGGCCACCAGGATCAAGAGTTCCTGATAAATTCGTCATCAACCCATCGACGTCAACAAGGCTGGCAGGATCAAGTCCGATTGCCACAGCGATCTCCTCTCGTAAGTAGGTGTGACAGGTATTGACTGCTCGACATTTTACGGAGAAAGTACTATCACCCTCGGCTGAGAATACATTGGCATCAGAAGCTGGATCATTTGTACTTGGGTTGTAGCCTAGGTCTGGCTCTGGCCCCCACACCTCCAAGCCATCAACATCAATCAGGTGTTTGTCTGATGTGACTGGATAGGTCGTGCTTGGATCAAGGACATCAGATGGGTTGCCGTTTTTCAATAAAGCACCGAAGCCTGCAAAGTATGCACCAACCACCTCAGGGGTATTGTTGGTTGAGTTACATCCAATGATGGATCACAGACAAATCTTTCCTGTCCTAGGAGCTTCAGCAAAGATAGCGTTACCATATCGGTCATTTTGAACCGAGAACAGCAGCCAGGTTGAATCATTTCTTACTGCCTGGAACAGGACATCTTGGATATTGGCCATGGCATCAACCTGCAAACCATCAAAATTCCATGCGTTCCTCAGGCCAGACTGGGGCAGCCCGCGAACGCCATCAAAAAAGACAGCTTGACCAGGGGCACTGACAAACAACTGATCGCGATCTCCTTCAAGTGCAAGTATATTACCAAAGCTAACTTCCTTGCCAGGTACTCTGACAGGCGAGGGTAAATAATAGCCTGGGGCAGGTATCACGAAAGGGCCGGGCGGGATCGGATTCCCATAGGGTTGCGCCTTGGCAGCTCCCGATTCCAGTAGTGCTGGCGTACCAACGAAGGCGGCAAGACAAGCAGTCAGCGCAAGCCTGCCCAGACCCATGACTGGAGAAATTGACAGTGTTTTGGTCACTTTAAATGTTAAAGTCAAATATTTGATGCAAGAGCTTTTAGCCAAATTGGCGGCACGCCGCTTGATCTTGATTCTGGTTTCGATCATGGCTATCAAAATTAGGGGTGGCGAGGGTGAGCAGTTCCAGAAGGGACAGCTTTGCAACTGTCGAAACAACCTCCTCGTGAAAGTAAATCAACCCAGGAAGAAATACATCCTCGCATAGATCAGGAATGCTTATAAAATATGGATTCAAGAACTCAGAATGCCGCAATCTTCACTAATAGCGCTACATCAGTACCGCAAGCTGCGGAGCTCATGTAGCGAACTGCAGCGGTGATGCGTCGCACGAAGCCATTGAGCCGCCCAGTTGACCCACCCCTTCTGCCCCTCTTTATCGCGATTCACTCACAAGCAATCGATTTGTAGCCCTTGCGTCTCCACTCTCACGAGCGCCCCACCCCACGCCTCCTCCAGCCCCCGCCGCCGAGCCCCTTGCCCGCCGACCCCCTTGAATGGGGTCGATTCGAGCATCCGGGCTTGCCTCCCGCCACCGGCCAGATCGTGCCCGCTGCGTCCCCACCGCCCTTGTCGCCAGCGGCGGCACTCCGCCAGCAGGCCCGCCTCCTGGCCGGCCTGCTCGCCCTCGCCTCTCTCACCAGCGCCTGCGCACCGCCCCATCCCGGCACCAGCCTGATCGTGGCCAGCAAGGCCCGCATCGATTCGCTCGATCCCGCCCAGGCCTCGCGTTCCGGCCAACTGCAGGTGCTCAGCGCCCTGGGCGATCCCCTCTATGCCATCGCCGCCGATGGCGCGATCGAGCCGCGGCTGGCCAGCGGGCCGCCCGTGCTCAGCGCCGATGGCCTGCGGGCCCGCATCCCCTTGCGCCAGGGCGTGCGCTTCCACGACGGCACCCCCTTTGATGCCGCCGCGATGGTGTTCTCGCTGCAGCGCTTCATGGCGATCGGCACCCTCGGCTACCAATTCAGCGACCGCGTGAAAGCGGTGCGGGCCAGCGGCAGCCATGAAATCGAGCTGGAGCTCAAGGCTCCCTTCAGCCCCCTGCCCCGCCTGCTCTCGGCCATCTTCCTCACCCCCGTCTCCCCCACCGCCTACCGCAGCCACACCACCAAGCCCCTCAACGACCGCTTCGTGGGCACCGGCCCTTACAGCCTCAGCTTCTTCAACGGCCAGCAGCAGCGGCTCACCCCCTTCCCCGGCTACTGGGGAGCCCGCCCCGCCAACGGCGGCATCGACCTGGTGACCCTCAGCAACTCCACCGCATTGCTGGGGGCCCTGCGCAGCGGTGAGGTGGACGTGCTGCTGGCCAGCGGCCTGGAGATCGACCACCAGCAGGCCCTCCACCGCGATGCCGCCGCCGGTCGC
>JAPLIE010000049.1 GCA_026389265.1 Cyanobacteriota bacterium
TCCGCCGCCTCCGTCGTGGCTGCTGGTCTGGCTGTCGGTATCGGCGCCATCGGCCCCGGCATCGGTCAGGGCAACGCGGCTCGCGGCGCTGTCGAAGGCATTGCCCGTCAGCCCGAAGCCGAAGGCAAAATCCGCGGCACCTTGCTGATTTCGCTGGCCTTCATGGAGGCTCTCACCATCTACGGCCTGGTGGTCGCCCTGGTGCTGCTGTTTGCCAACCCCTTCGCCGGCTGATCGGCGTGGACCGCCGGGATCCGGCCTTCGGGCCGGCCTCCCGGCAACACGTCATCTTCAGCTCTTCCTGAGCTCGCCGGTGGGTCCACCCACCACCCGTTCACCGCCCGCCATCCCCCATGACCAGCTGGCTTCTGCTTGCCGAGGCAGGTGCGTCCGCCGCCGGGACGCCCGAGGGAGGTCTGTTCGACCTCGATGCCACCCTGCCCCTGATGGCGGTGCAGGTGGTTCTTCTCACCTTCATCCTCAACGCCCTCTTCTTCCGTCCCGTGGGACGGGCCGTTGAGGAGCGCGAGGGCTACATCGCCACCAGTCGCGCCCAGGCCAAGGAAAAGCTCGCCCAGGTTGAGCGGCTTGAAGCCAATCTCAAGGAACAGCTCAAGGATGCGCGTCTTCAGACCCAGAAATTGATCCAGGCGGCTGAACAGGAGTCGGACAAGCTCTATCGCGAGGCCATCGGCCTTGCCCAGGCTGAGTCCAACGCCAGCAGGGAAAGCGCCCGCCGCGAAATCGACAGCCAGCGCACCGCTGCCCTTGGCCAGATCCGTGGCGATGCCGACAAGCTGGCCGATCAGATCGTTGACCGCCTGCTCGCCGCATCATGACGCTTCCTCTTCTTCCTGCCGCAGCCACTTTGCTGGCCAGCCATGGCGGTTTCGGACTGAACTTCAATCCCTTCGAGACCAACATCATCAACCTGGCGATCGTGATCGCCGGCCTGGTGTACTTCCTCAAGGGCTTTCTGGGCAGCATTCTTGAGCGCCGTCGCTCGGCCATCCTCACCGACCTGAGGGACGCAGAAGAACGTCTGGCCGCCGCCACCACCAGCCTGGCCGACGCCCAGAAGGGCCTCGCCGAAGCCCAGGTGCGAGCGGAATCCATCCGAAGCGAGGGCGCATCCCGGGCCGAGGCCGTCCGCCAGGAGAGTGAAAAGCGCACGGTTGAGGACATGGCCCGCATCAAGGAGGATTCCGCTTCCGATCTGGATGCGGAGGCCGCGCGCGTCAGTGGCCAGCTCCGCCGCGAAGCCGCCCGCCTGGCCATCGAGAAAGCCTTGGCAGCCCTTCCCGGCAAGCTCGACTCCACAGCCCAGGCCAAGCTCATCGACCAGTCCATCCAATCGCTGGGGAAAGCCTGAGATGCCACTCCTCAACACGATCACCACTCCCTACGCCGAAGCCTTCCTGCAGCTGAGCGATGCAGCCGGCGACACCGCTCAGGTGGTGGATCAGGCACGGCAGATTCTGGCCCTCTGGAACGAATCCCCCGAACTCCGGCAAGCGCTGGCTTCGCCGGTGTTGGAGACCGAAACCAAGAAGGCCGCAATCACCAAACTGTTCGGCGATCAGGTGTCACCCACCTTCCTGAACCTGCTCAAGCTCCTGGCCGACCGCCAGCGGATCGGATACCTCGATGCCGTGCTGGAGCGGTTCCTTGATCTCTACCGCGACCAAAACCAGATCGCCCTGGCCTCGGTGACTTCTGCCGAATCCCTGAGCGACGAGCAGCTGGCCAACATCACCGATCAGGTGAAAGCGGTGGCTGGCACCGACAAGGTTGAGCTCAACACGGCGGTTGACCCCGCCCTGATCGGCGGCTTCGTGCTCAAGGTGGGTTCCAAGGTGATCGACGCCAGCCTCTCCGGGCAGGTGCGTCGTCTTGGCCTGGCCCTGGCCAAGGTGAGCTGAGCCCACCCCTTTCCTCCTCCGTACCACCCTCCTTCCCCATCGCCTCCCCTCCGGGGATTCCCACCCATGGTTTCCATCCGCCCCGACGAGATCAGCGCCATCCTCAAGCAGCAGATCGCTGACTACGACAAGTCGGTTTCGGTCAGCAATGTCGGAACCGTGCTCCAGATCGGCGACGGCATCGCCCGCGTCTACGGCCTTGAGCAGGTGATGGACGGAGAGTTGGTGCAATTCGAGGACGGCACCGAAGGCATCGCCCTCAACCTCGAGGACGACAACGTGGGTGTGGTGCTGATGGGCGAGGGTCGCGGCATCCAGGAGGGCAGCACGGTGAAGGCCACCGGCAAGATCGCCGCCGTGCCCGTGGGCGACGCCATGCTCGGCCGGGTGGTGAACGCCCTGGGCCAGCCGATCGACGGCAAGGGTGAGATCGCCACCACCGAAACGCGCCTGATCGAATCGATGGCGCCCGGCATCATCCAGCGCAAGTCGGTGCATGAGCCGATGCAGACCGGCATCACCGCGATCGACGCGATGATTCCGATCGGCCGGGGCCAGCGCGAACTGATCATCGGCGACCGCCAGACCGGCAAAACCGCGATCACGATAGACACGATCATCAACCAGAAAGGCGAAGACGTGGTCTGCGTCTACGTGGCTGTGGGCCAGAAGGCGGCTTCGGTGGCGAACGTGGTGGAGGTGCTGCGCGAGAAGGGCGCCCTTGATTACACGATCGTGGTAGCCGCAAGCGCTTCCGAGGCTGCCGCCATGCAATACCTGGCGCCCTACACCGGCGCGGCGATCGCCGAGTCGTTCATGTATAAGGGCAAGGCCACCCTGGTGGTGTACGACGACCTCACCAAGCAGGCCCAGGCCTACCGCCAGATGTCGCTGCTGCTGCGCCGTCCCCCCGGCCGGGAGGCCTACCCCGGCGACGTGTTCTACTGCCACAGCCGCCTGCTGGAGCGGGCCGCCAAGCTCTCTGATGCCATGGGCAAGGGCTCCATGACCGCCCTGCCGATCATCGAGACCCAGGCGGGCGACGTGAGTGCCTACATCCCCACCAACGTGATCTCGATCACCGATGGCCAGGTGTTCCTCAGCTCTGACCTGTTCAACTCCGGCCTGCGTCCCGCCATCAACGTGGGCATCTCGGTGAGCCGGGTGGGCGGTGCCGCCCAGACCAAGGCGATCAAGAAGATCGCCGGCACCCTGAAGCTGGAGCTGGCCCAGTTTGATGAACTGGCCGCCTTCTCCCAGTTCGCCTCCGACCTCGACGCCGCCACCCAGGCCCAGCTGGCACGGGGCAAGCGCCTGCGCGAGCTGCTCAAGCAGTCCCAGTTCAGTCCCCTCAACCTGGCCGAACAGGTGGCCGTGGTCTACGCCGGGGTGAAGGGTCTGATCGACGAGGTGCCGGTGGATCAGGTCACCGTGTTCGCTCGCGAACTGCGGGAGTACCTCAAGAGCAGCAAGCCCGAGTTCATCAGCGCCGTGATGGGCGAGAAGCAGCTGAGCGAAGCCTCCGAGGCCACCCTCAAGGACGCCATCAAGACGGTGGTCTCCTCGATCGCCGTCGCCGCCTGAGGAACCCCAGCCATGGCCAATCTCAAGGAGATCCGCGACCGCATCGGTTCGGTCAAGAACACACGCAAGATCACCGAGGCCATGCGTCTGGTGGCGGCCGCCAAGGTGCGCCGTGCCCAGGAGCAGGTGCTGCGCAGTCGGCCCTTCGCCGACCGCCTCGCCCGGGTGCTGCAGAGCCTGCAGACCCGCATGGCCTTCGAAACCGCCGACGCCCCCCTGCTGGCGGCCCGCGAAGTGCGCACGATCACCCTGCTTGCCGTCACCGGCGACCGGGGTCTGTGCGGCGGCTACAACGCCAACATCATCAAGCGCACCGAGCAACGGGTAGCTGAGCTCAAGGGGCAGGGATTTGATGTGGACCTGGTGCTATTGGGTCGCAAGGCGATCACCTATTTCCAGAACCGCGCCTCCCTGTACAAAATCCGTGCCACTTTCACCGGCCTTGAGCAAGTGCCCACCGCCGCCGAAGCCAACGGCATCGCCAACGAGGTGCTGGCCGAATTCTTCTCGGAAAGCACCGATCGCGTAGAGATCATCTACACCAAGTTCATCAACCTGGTGAGCTCCAAGCCCGTGGTGCAGACCCTGCTGCCCCTCGACGCCCAGGACATCGCCGTTGCCGACGATGAAATGTTCCGCTTGGTGACCAAGGACGGCCGCCTGACGGTGGAAACGGTTGACGTGGCCAATGCCCAATCGGCCCTGCCCTCCGACTTCGTGTTCGAGCAGAGCCCCGAGCAGCTGCTCAATTCACTCCTGCCCCTCTACCTATCCAACCAGCTGCTGCGCTCCCTCCAGGAGGCCGCCGCCAGCGAACTGGCCAGCCGGATGACGGCGATGAACAACGCCAGCGACAACGCCAAGACCCTCGCTAAAAAGCTAACGCTTGACTACAACAAGGCCCGCCAGGCCGCCATCACCCAGGAAATCCTGGAGGTGGTGGGTGGTGCTTCGGCGATGTGAGCGGGGCCCCGGCGCCTGGGGGCGTCCTTCAGCTCCAGGCCCTTTTCCCCCTCGCCCTGGGGATGGTGCAGCTGCCGATTGATCCCCTGGATGTGGCCCTGCAGATGCAGGCAATCCGGGAGCTGCAGGGCCTCGCCGTATCGAACCCGGACCCGGGCTGTGCCTGGACCGGCGATCTCAATGGGGTGTGGCAACTGCACCGCCATCCCACCTTTGCGCCGCTGATCACCACCCTGACGGGCCATGCCGCGGCCTATCTAGAGGGCCTCGGGTTTGATCGGAGCCGGGTGGCACTGCACATCCAGCGCTGCTGGCCGGTGGTAAGTGAGCTGGGCCAGGTGGTGGGGCGCCACCACCATCCCAACGCCCATTTGAGCGCGGTGGTTTACCTCAACGGCGATGGCAGCGGCCGTAGTGGTTGCGTACGTTTTTATCCGCCCCGGCAGGCCAATGAGCTGGTGCCGGGTCTGGCGGTGGGCCACGACGGCCCGATCCGGCCCGATACCGCAGGCACCGCCCAGTGGAATGCACCCTGGTTTGATGTGGCACCCCGGGCGGGGATGCTGCTGCTGTTTCCGGCGAGTGTTGATCACGCCGTGCTCGAGAACGAGGATCCAAACGACAGCCGCTTCTCGATCAGCCTGGATCTGGCGCTCACGGCTCCGAAGGGGGAAAGGAAGGCTTCAGCGGAGTATCTGGCGCCCCATCCGGGGGAGTGGCAAGCCATAGACCCTTGGCCAGCGTTAGCGCCCGCTTCTACAGCACCACAGCCCAACCGCTACCGGCGGGTACCTACACAGCCAGTACCGTGATCAGCGTGCTGGCGGATTGACGCCGCCTGGGGAGCGGGGATGCAGGCGATCTTTGCCGTAGTCGAGCAACCGGAGCACCAGCTGGCTGCGATGGGTGACGCCGAATTTGTGCCGCAGGGAGCGGCCATGGGCCCGAACTGTCTCGTAGGCCATGCCTAAGCCAGCGGCGATCTGTCTGTCGTTATGGCCCTCCAGCAGCAGGGCGGCCACGTCAGCTTCGCGCCGGGTCAAGCAGGGGGGAGCCATCACCGAATCCAGATCGTTCCCACTCGCCTGCTTCGGGGCGACCATGAAGGCCTTGAGCTGCGGCGAGCGGTAGGTGTTGCCCAGGGCCAGGGCGCGGATCATCTGAGCCAGGCAATCTCCTGGCGCGAAGATCTCCTGCTCGCTGATCACGGCCTTGGCTTTGGATCGAAACGCCTGCCTGAGATCATGCTGGCTGCAATCAACAATCAAAACACTGCACAGCTCTCTTGATATCTGATGCGCCTGCTCCAGCAGGACGATCCCCGACTCCCCCTGCCCCAGATCCGCCGTTACCACGAGAATGCCAGGCTGGTATTGATGGATGTGTTCCAGGGCGGAGGCACGGCTGGTATCCATGAAGACCACATCCCCTTTGCCCCAGCCAAACAGGTGATCAATGGCGGCCAGCAGCAGCGGCCGGCCAGTCACAATACCCACCTTCGTGCTAACGCCACTGCTGCGTAACCAACTGGTGGAGATCGGGAAATTCTGGCTGGCTTGGCGAACAGGTGTCAGAAGAACCATTGCGGCACATCTCAAAGCGCGGGCCAATGTATGTGGCCAGCACATACCCACAACATCCTGCCAGCGCTCAGGCGCAAGCCGCTGCCGGCCTTGGGAATACCCCCCTTAAGGGGGGTATGACTTTTGAATATTTGGGCGGCCTCGGCGGACCCAGGCAGCCAAGAGCAGCGGAGGCCTGCCGGCAACCGGAGCACCAGCTCACCGAATCCACGCACCACTGGTATCGAATGGTACCAAATCGAGGACAGGCCTCGTCCAATTGAGGGAGGAAACGCCGTCGGCGGCTTGCAAGGGGGGAAGTTGTCAATCAGAAAAGAAAAGAAGCCGTTTTCAGCGGTTCACTTGCATGGCTGCGGTTTAAACCCTTTTCAGTCCTGACCTCGCCGTTTTTGTTCCCTCACCAATCATTTTCATGAAGTAATTACTATCACAGAGTTTCTTGACTCAGGTCACTTGGATTCCAAGACAAGCCAACAGAATGGCAAAACCCCCCATAAATCCAGCCATGACGTGCATTCTCAATACGTACAAGACTCGAGGTGAAAGAGATCGCCTAGACCCGATCAGCGGAAGGCAACCTTGGCCACGAAGTTGCTGGCCAGAGTTGTTATCACTCATGGCATGGCTATGGGGAATCAAAACAGGTCCAATCACATCGATGCAGTCGATAGGATTACTCCTCATCATGCCGCTAGGCATTCGTGCCTGTTGGAATACAGCGATTCTGCTACACGGCATAGGCCACGCCTTGCTGATAGCAGCCATCGACGGAAATAGCTCGGCATTGAATATCGAGAACATAACCGAACATCAGAGTTTAGTTGACTTGAGCCGTTCGCTGATACCATTTCAACCGATTAACTTCCCAACACCTCGGAACAGCGCTTCGCTATGGCTCAATGCAGGAGATCAAGAAGTCTGGAAAATACGCATCAAGGCGTCTGGTGGCCTGTTGATGAACGGCATCGCCATAGGTGTGGCGATAACCGCCTTAAAATTTGCAACCATAAACGTCGAACAAATCGATAAAGATCCATTGCATTGGCCAATAAGTTTTATCTTGTGGAGTTTATTGGCGAGCAACGCTGTATTGCTGGTCTGCTCAAGCACTGATTGGTCAGCCTTGTTGACAGGGCAAGCGACTCTTTTCTACTGTGGAAACTTTGGATTTATTGCCGAACAGGAAGAAGTCTGTGCAAATGAGTTGCTTTCGCGGCGGGGGATTGAGCGATTTCAAATCATGGGGCACGAGACGGAGGTTCGTGGTGAACAAGCCGGTGGAGGGCTCATCGTGGCCAGTGACAGTTCAGGTCACGTTCGATTTGTGGGTCAGAAAGTGGTCAACAAAAAACGCAAGAATTTAACTTACCATCTTGAATCAGCTTTTGCACGAAAGCGTCGGCAGGCCACCCGGGCTGGATACCGCCCCTTAGGTTCCAGCACCACGGCGGCCTGGCACTATCGATTCGGTACCAGCGGACCACCGGCGGTTCTTGAAACCCACTGGCATGAGTGGTGCCCGGATCGCATCGATCGGGTCTGGCAGCAGATCAATGGCAGCTGGACGGTGAGGCAGGAAAACATTAACCATCGTATAACCCACAATGGAGACTTCGAAGGCTTCCTGCTATTTGACAAGATTATCGGCTATGAAAAGTTGGGATTATGGCTGGAACGAGTGCTCCATGTTCCGAACAAGACCGTAGGAGATTCCCCCAAGATTGCCGGCATGATGGATTTACTTACCTGCCAAGGAAACTGGTATGCAGCCGTTAGGCTTGGTTATCAACTTGTCATCGCCCGAGACGTTTCAGCTGCTTTTGGCGGACAGGCGCCAAGCAGGTCAGCCCCCCACACGGCGCCCTCCTCAATGGCTCTTGAGAAATGGGCAGCCATTTTCGAGGCTTGTTTTGTTGACTTTGTTCAAGGCTATCCGGATGTTGAGTGGAAGGATGATCAACTCATACGGCAACAACTTCAAGCCAGCATCCATGAACAGCTCAGCATGGATTCACGCTTGAACATGAATAGTGAAGCTGACCTGAGGAAGATGATTGATGAGGTGATCTCATCATTTCTTTGCAATTCTTCTGCACATGCAAGTCGCCTTTTTCTGGCTCAGGCAAGGGGTAGCTTTGGACTTGTTACACTTTCAACCCTTACGCCCAATCAGGTCGTTCTGGGATGCCTCGGACAACCGCTATCAACAGGCTTTGATCCTGACGCCAGGTTGGCCCTCTATGCTTCGGAACCCGCCTCCATAGACGCAGCCTTGGCCATGAAGCCGCAGGCTTACCGCATTGATCTTAATCAGAATTCAGGTGAAGTCGCTGTCCTCACATCATCCGAACTTAAGGTTTATTCCCTCTCGGACATGCGGACGATCTCAAGCAACGAATTACTGGAAAGAAAGATTTTCTATAAAATGAATGCTAGTCTTCGGCCGATTCACCCATCCTCACAAGACAGGAAAGACCCCGTGGCGTCCGACCTTCGTGCCATCCCTGGGCTCTTGCATGCCATCAAGAATGACTGGATCAATCCAGCCTCGTTAAATCGACAAAGCACTGATTACTTGGTGAATATTTTGATAGCCAAAGCTTACAATCTCCAGGAAAAACAGGCTCTGTTGCGAAAGACGGGATTGGATCCTTCTCTGGCAAAGTCCAGCCATGTGGATCTTCTCGTGACTGGGGTGGAGAACAGTCTGTGGGTGGGTGAACAGTTTGCAAAGGACTTAGCAACGGTTTTTCCACTGTTAACCATCAAGACTCTTTCTTCAAACCAAGTCCTTCAGAACCTCCAGCATGATTTCAATGAACTTGGTTTGGCGAGACAAACGGTCGTACTGGCAATCAGTCAATCCGGACAAACCTTCTCCACAAGGCAAGTACTAGAGGCGTGTGATCTGCTTGTCCGTGAGGAGGTCATCCGGGAAGTTTTCATGGTTACGGGCGAACCGACTAGTTTTGTCGGTTCAGCGATGATGAAATCGTCCTTTGCGGGGGAACCCTTCTCTCGGCGCATGATCACCACGGCTGGAGGTCGCCGTACGGCCGAGCCCGCAACCGCTTCAGTGGCAGCTCTCCACCAAACATTGACGGAACTGCTCTTTTGCATCTGTCGCCAGATTCAGGTGGCTTTCCCTGAACAACAACCATTTGGAATGAGACTAAGCAGGCATAACCTCCTGGTGCTTGAAGAGATGGAGGATCATCTTTTCCTGCAGTCTGTTGTCAGCATCATTGGAACTGACTGCCAAGGAGAAACAAGGCATAGCCGGCTTTATCAGCAGTTGATTGAAGGCGGAAAACGTTGGGGTTCTCATGTCGTTGAGTATCCGATTACCTGGGCTATTCAAGCTCTCTATATCGTGATCACCGTTGGCTGGGCGATCCCATTTGGGCATCCGATCCCGCCGATGCAGACGATGGGGAATAAGCTGATCGAGATTTTCAACTTGAATACTAATTCATTTTTGATTCAATCGCTTGCAATTTCATTGGCGCTAGCCGATCTAGGGATTTATATCTTTGGCCCCTGGATCTGGAGTGTTGGCCTACGCCTGGCCCAGGGACGGCAAGTGTTTGCCAGAACAGGGAAGCGAACTTTGGTCATCGGGGAGACCCCATGGGTCCAGCAGATTCTAGGCAACTTTGTCAGCAAACTTTTCTCGTTAAGTTATGGGGTGGCTTCAGTGGAAGTCCATGGGGGCAACCCTCAAGACGACCTCGTGCATTGCTACGCCCACCGAATCGTGCGGGGCACCCTGCTATATCTAGGGATCCCGGATGGCCGTTGCAGCGAAATGCAAAACAGTCATGAGCTGGCAACCATGATGGCAGGCCGCCAGTCCCAGGGAATACAACATTTATCAACAGGTCCAGAAATCTTGATGCTGGGCTCCAATCCTTCGATTGCAGCTAGGGGATTCGGCAAGGCCATTGTTATACCCAGCCCTGTTCATAAAGCCTGTGAGGAGTTTGGGGCCAATGACACTGAGAACCACTCTGAGAACAACACTTTAGAGTCTTTACGAGAATCTCGGTTTGGTTCATTTTTGAGATTGCTTTCGAGCTACATCTTTTTTTGGTCCATGGCAAAGACTGTTGCCAGCCTTCCGCTGCTGAAGTATGAATTCTGGAAATCCCAGAGTCGCACCAAGGTTATGACAACAGCGGCTCCAGTCTCAGCAGCTAAATTGGATCTTCCAGAGCGGCTTGAAGTCAGTGAACTTCACTTAAGCATCTATGCAAATCGCGATCAGAGTTAAATACTAATTAAGCATGACCATGCCTACACTAAGTTGAGGGAAGCAGCAGCGAAAGTACGCGGCGGCTTCAATGCAGACTTCTGGCAACTCGGTGCCAACGAAATCAGGAACTCCATTCGCAGCGACGAACCTATCAATATCTCCTCACGCCTTGGCACTCACTAATCTGGACGAATCCCAGCCAAAGGGTGTCCTGGCTCAACGCCTCTGCAAGCCGCGGGTTCCACTGGGGCAGGGTGTACCACTCGCTGAGGCCGTAAACCAAGAGATCGCTGGATCGTTGCAGTGCCGCAGGACCAGGAGCAGATCGAGGTCGCTGCCCACGCCGGCGGTACCGCGGCCGTAGGAGCCAAATACCCCAACGGCCAACAGGTCCGGATAGCCTTGTTTTTGCTTTGCGGCCCAGCTCGCAGCCTGTGCCAGCACCTCAGCGGCGGCTGGCCAACGCAGTGCGGATCCACTCGGTGATGGCACGGGCATGGAGGAGGGCTTGCTCACTCTGCAGTCTGCCGAAATGTTCGCCGGGAGTGCCCTCCGGGTAACTGTCGGGGTTTGAGGGCCTCCACGGCCTGATGGGCCGCGAAGCAGGTCCATTCGTGGCGAGCGGCCTGCATCGACTACTCCGCCTGCTCCATATCCCGCAGGGCCTGATCCACCCAGTCCGCCGATCGATCGGCCGTGGATTCCCCTAACCCGTGCCCACCCCTCAGGGAGGATGGACCCCAACCACGGCAAACCGGTGAGCGAAACCCCCAGCTTCTCGATCAAGGCCAGCCTTGATGGCACCCTCCACACCTTTCCCTGCCGCGCCGACCAGACCGTGCTGGCCGCCGCCGAAGCCGCCGGGGTGCCGCTGCCCAGCTCTTGCTGTTCGGGGGTTTGCACCACCTGCGCCGCCAAGCTCAACAGCGGCAGCGTGCACCAGCCCGATGCCATGGGGGTGAAGGCGGAACTTCGGGAGCAGGGGTATGCCCTGCTTTGCGTCAGCTATCCCCTCAGCGACCTGGAGCTGTTGGCCGGTCAGGAGGATGCCCTCTACGAGGCCCAGTTCGGCCGATACCAGAAGTGAGGGGGTGGCGATGCTGAGCCAGAGGTTAGCGGGGCCGGATCGGGAGCTCGATCCACCCGGGCTCGACCCTCCAGCGATTGACCCGCCGCGGCTCGTGCTGGTGCCGTTCTGTTTCTGGCTGCCCCGAGCCGATGGCGCCGCACGCCAGTTCTTTCCACCTGATTCGCTGGTTCCACCCGATTCACCGGTTCGGCCCGATCCCACCGCCCTGCGGAGCGCCATCACCGCCCAGCTCGCGGACCTCGGCTGGAGCGGCGCTGAGCCGTTGCGCTGGGCGATCACCGCGGTGGATCCGCTGCGGGGCCTGCAGCTGGAAGGGGTGGGGGTGATCCAAGCCGAGGCATCTCTTCCGGAACGACGATGAGCGAGGCTCCGCCCCTGCCCACCCTGCTGGTGATCCCCACTGGCGTGGGTTGCGCCGTGGGCGGCTATGCGGGCGATGGCCTGCCGGCGGCACGGTTGCTGGCGGCGGCCAGCGGCTGCCTGATCACCCATCCCAATGTGATGAATGGCGCCTCCCTCTATTGGAGCGACCGCCGCATCCACTACGTGGAGGGCTGGGCCCTCGATCGCTTCGCCGCCGCTGAGCTGGCCCTGGCGCCGGTGGCCAGCCGGCGGGTGGGGCTGCTGCTGGATGCGGGGATCGAACCAGAGCTGAGGGCCCGCCAGCTCCAGGCGGCCGAGGCCTGCCGCGCCACCCTGGGCCTGGCGATCGGTCCGGTGGTGACCACCGAGGCGCCCCTCGGGGTAGGGCTGAGCCTGGGGCCGAGCGGCACCAGCTGGGGCAGCCTGGAGCGGCCCGATGCCTTGCTGCGAGCTGGCGAGAAGCTGGTGGCAGCCGGCGCCACCGCCATCGCCGCGGTAGCCCGCTTCCCCGACGACCCGGACAGCGAGGCCCTGGCCGCCTACCGCGCCGGCTCCGGCGTGGACGCTCTGGCCGGGGCCGAGGCGGTGATCAGCCATCTGCTGGTGCGCCATCTCGGCATCCCCTGCGCCCATGCACCGGCCTTGGCTCCCCTGCCGCTCGATCCCGATCTCGATCCCCGTGCAGCGGCCGAGGAGCTCGGCCACACCTTCCTGCCCTGCGTGCTGGTGGGCCTGAGCCGGGCGCCGGATCTGGTGCCGCTGGGGCCTCACGACGGGACGGCAGGAGCTGGGCCGGCCGGCCGTTTCGGGCCAGGGCAGGAGCTGACGCGGGCCGGGGGCCTACTTGAGGCGTCCTCCCTCGGGGCCGTGGTGGCCCCGGCCGGCGCCCTCGGCGGCGAGGCGGTGCTGGCCTGCGCCGCGCGGGGGGTGCCCCTGATCGCCGTGGCGGGCAATCCCTGCCTGCTGCAGGTGAGTGGCGAGGCCCTCGGCCTGGAGGTGATCAGCGCCTCCAGCTACACCGAAGCCGCTGGTGTGGTGCTGGCGCTGCGGGAGGGTCTGGATCCGGCGATGCTGCGGCGGCCGCTGCGGCGCCTGGAGTAAGTGGATTGCTCAGCCCAGGGCGCCGGCGGCGGCTGAAAAGCCACGCGGATCGAGCGCATCGCAGCGGATCAGCCGAATCGGCCGGATCAAAGAGGATCAAAGCGGCTCGAAACATGGTTTCCGCTTCAGCCCAGGGCCTGGTGCACGGCGGCCAATCCGAAGAGCAGGAACAGTCCACCGCTAAGCCGATAAAGCAGACGTTCCTGCAGGTGGGTACCGATCCAGCGGCCCGCCCCCACCGCCAGCCCCGTCACCAGCCCATGGCCGAGCAGGCTGCCGGCCAGCAGGGCCAGGAAACTGAAGGCCGGCGCCGCGGCCAGGAAGATGGTGGTGAACTGGGTGCGATCCCCCAGTTCGGCGATGAACACGAGTGCAAAGGCCTCCCGGATCACGGCCCAGCCCTCAGCGATCGGTTGCAGGTTCTCGGCGGCGTTCACCGCCTCCTCCGCAGCCTCGGCCTCCTCCCGCGCCTGGTCGGCGCCCATCGCCTGGGCATCGAACAGCAACTTGACGCCGAAGGCCAAGAAGAGAGCGGCGGCCAGCCAGGGCACAAGGCCCTGCGGCAGGAGCTCCCTCAACCCGAAGCCCAGGGCCAGGGAGATCACCGTGACGCAGGCCAAGGCCGCAAAAGCCCCGATGAACACCCAGCGGGGACGATGGCGCGCCGCCAGGATTAGGGCCATAAAGAAGGTCTTGTCACCCAGTTCCGCCAGGGTGATGGCCGTGAAACTGGATCCGAAGGCCGCCAGGGCCGAATCGGTGGGGAGAACAGCTGTCATCCGCCGATCCTGATGCCTCCGCGAGCCCACTGCCTGCAACAAGCGCCTACGTGGGACGCCGTGTCGAGCTGGTGCAAAAACCTGCTCCTCTATGTTAGCCACCCACCCAGCTGCAGCCGACAGGTAAGGCGCCGGCGGGTGGGTTCCGTGGACCCGAACAAGGGCAGCCGAGCACGATGAACTCCCAGCGCATTCGCTCCAAGCGGGTCCGGGTACGGCGACGGCGCCCTCGATCGCTTGTGGAGCGAGCCGTAAGTCGTCCTGTGCGCGAGCTCTTGGCAGCCCTCACCGGCACCCCGGCCGCGCTGCGCCGCCAGCCCCTGCTGCTGGTCGTCCTTGGCGGCGGCGGTCTCTGGCTGGCCTGGCCCTCAATCGTCCCCCTCCTGACCCCCCTCCAAAGCGGCCCCTCAGGCTCCTCGCCGCCACCGATGCAGGTGATCTCGGTGTTCGTGGAGGATCCCCAACGCACGGTGATGGCCCTGGCCCTCTGGAAGGACAGACCGGGCTCGCTGCTGGTTCTCCAGGGCCGACCCTCCAGTCAGGCGGTGAACATCCAGCAACTCATGCACCAGGGGAAATTGCCGAGCGACGCAGGCCGGATCGTGCGCCTTGACCCGGGCTGTGACACGGTGGGCCAGGTGGATGCCCTGGCCCGCCTGCTGGAGCCGATGCACCGCCGTGGGAATCTCACCATGGTCACTAGCCCCGCCCACCTCGGGCGGACCCTCGCCATCGCCAGGATCGTGATCGGGCCGCTGGGCTGGACGGTGACGGGGCAGGCGGCGGTCACCGGCGACAACCGGCCCGAGAGCACCTGGCGCACCTGGCGCGACCAGGCCCGGGCCCATCTGCTGCGCCTCACGGGCCTCACCGGCAGCCGGCCCGACAGCACCTGCGACTGAAGCCCTGGCCTGCACGGTCTCCACCGCCGCGATCCGGCCAAGCAGGTCGGGGTGGTGGATGTGCAAGTCGTCGAGCAGCACCTAGCGCATGTTGCTCTCCCCGGTGCCATGGCCGGGTAGGGGATTCGCCTTCACCGCTTTGGCCCCGCTCCGGTGCTGCAGGACTCACTCCACCTTCACCACATCAACACTGCTGCCCAACCGCTTGAGTTCGCTGGCGGCCCGCAGCGCTGCCTCGTGGGTATGGAAGAGATAGGCCGACGCCACATCGGCCACATCCTTGAGGCTCTGATCCTGCTGATCGATGGCGAGGAACTGGCCCGAGCCCAGCCGCTGCAGCACATAGCGCTCGGGCTGGGTGCAGTCCATCGGATGGGCGGGATCAATCTCAGGAGCCCAAAAATGCATCGCGCTTGGCACCACGAGGAACGGCTATCGGTTTGGGAATGAATCCAGTTCAGGGGAGATCGGAATCCACGGGCCGGTGGTGCACCTCAGCCCACTGAACCAACTGCTGCGCCTCCCAGAGGTTGTCGGCCCGGCGGCAGTGGCTACGGGAGTCGCAGACCTGATAGCGGCCATCGGCGGTGGGCTCGATGGTGGATCCGGCGGGGGTGGTGATTCTCTCTCCATCCTGTCGGCCGAAAGAGCTGGGATTGCCGTTCAGGACCTGGACCATCATTCATTTCCCGCTCCTTCCACATTTACTCCCGCGGCCGACTGCAGGAGGAAAGGGCGCAATCTGCTGTAAGCCACCGCGCCAACCTGATCGGACGCCACCGGGATGCTCGCCGCGATCACCCACGGAGGCATCAGCCTCGGTTACCGCCGAAGTCGTCCTCGTAGCCGGCATAGGGATCGAATTCATTCCAGCCCGGGCTGGCGTTGGCGAACAGGCCGAAGCGGGCCGCCTCGTCGTCCGCCAGGGTGTTGCCGGTGGGCACGGTGTCGCAGGTGATGGCGCCGTCGGCGGCGGTCACGCAATTCTCGAAGCGCACCCCCGCCCGCAGGGGGGAAGCCTCTGCCAGCAGCAGCCCCAGCAGCGCCAGGGTGAATAGCCGGGCTTGGAGTCCTCCCGGACGTAGGCCGTGGACCAATAAGTTTGGTTGGGGCATGGCGCGGCCACGACAGGACCCCCAGTCCATCGCTCCAGAGCGCAGGGCGCAAGACACCTGCTGAAATGGTGACTTGATCCGTTGCCCGCAGCCGATGTACACCGACTGGACCGCTGTGATCCTGCTCCTGTTCACCGCCGTGCCCTTGGCGGCAGTGGTGGGCACCACCGTGTTCTTCATCCTGCGCGGGAAGCGGAAACCCTGAGGCCGAAGGAAGGAAACAGCAGTTCCTGCTGCACGGTGCGGTTCAGCTGCCCCTGGCCTAGGCACTCCAGACAGGTGCGGAACTGCTGGTCGCCCATGCGCAGGATGCCGCTGCCACCGCAGTGGGGGCAGACGATCGGAATGGGGGCCTCCAGAGGCGCCGCAGCGGAAGCGAGGGAGGCGAGGGGCGCCACCTCAACCCGAACCGAGGACTGGGCTTCCCGAACGCCGCTGGCACCCACCTCAACCGCCCGTTCGGCGCTGCGCTCAGACCTGAAGCTGGAAATCATGGGATGACTCTCATCCTGTTTTGGTCTCCACACTGTGGCGGCTAAAGGGGGCTCTGATCCCAAAACTTTCCTTAAAAAGCGCTGCCCCCTGCCCCAGGTGCTCGCAAACAACGCTCCAGATCCCCGGACTGGAGCGTCTGCAGCAGCTCGACAGCTGACAGCCGACTGCCCGGCGGCACCAGCGCCAGGCTCGACGCCAGTTCACCGATCACAGCGGGGCCATCCAGGCCCCGGGCCCGATAGCCCTCCAGCCCCTCGGAACCCTCCCGTTTGCTGAGCCTCTGGCCGCCCCCGTCGCGCCAGAGGGGAACGTGGCCGTAAACGGGCGGAGTCCATCCCAGGGTCGCCATCACCGCCACCTGGGGGCCGGTGGACGACCAGAGATCCTCCCCGCGCAGCACATCGCTGATGCCTAGGGCCAGCTCGTCCACCGCGGTGGCCAGGTGATAAGCGATCACCCCATCGGCCCGCCGCAGCACCGTGTCGCCCACCTGGGCAGGGCCATCGAGGCAACCGGGCCGGGACAACCGCTCCCGCCACTCGATCCGCCCCGGCGGCAGCCACAGTCGCCAGCTGGGCAAACGGCCCTGCTGAGGGCCCCACAGACGGGGGCCCTGGCGGCAGAAGCCGGGATACACGTTCAGGGGGCCGTGGGGAGCCGAGATGTCAGCCAGCATCCGCCGGCTGCAGCGGCAGGGGTAAAGGGCACCGCCGCGGCGCAGGGCCGAGAGCACGGTGGCGTAGAGCCCCCGGCGAAGGCTCTGACGCAGGGGCGGGCCATCCCAGAGCAGCCCGAGCCAGGCCAGGTCAGCCAACAGGGCATATTCCGCCCCAGGTCGGTTGCGGGGGGAGTCGAGATCATCGATGCGCAACAACCATTCCCCCCCCCTAAGGCGGGCCTCCAGCCAGCCGAGCAAGGCGGTGCGCAGATTGCCGCGGTGCAGGGCACCGGTGGGGGAGGGGGCAAAGCGGCCGCGGTAGCCCCGGCTGCGGCTCGCCACCCCGGCCTCGAGCAGGGCCGCGATATGGGCCGGCAGAGGCAGCGGCGGCCCTGACTCCACAGCGGCATCGCCGCAGGGTTCCGCCATGGCTCGCCCGTTCAGAACTCCATGCTGGCCCCCGCTGGGTTGGCCCAAAGCCCGGAATCCCACCGGGCCCTCGGGAAGCACTTGGGAACGCACAATTAGCAGAGCCTCGGACCGCTATCAGCGCCTCGGTAAGCCCCCCGCAGGGCGACTGGCCTCCAGAAAAAACGGCCCCTGAGGACCGTGGAACCGCATTCCGGTTGTTGGACGTTGGGCTCGGGCTCAGCCCTGCACTCGATCCTTGAACAGCTTGCCGGCGGTGAAGGCGGGAACGCGCTTGGCCGGGATCTTGATCTTGTCGCC
>JAPLIE010000096.1 GCA_026389265.1 Cyanobacteriota bacterium
GGCACCCACCATCAGATGATTGCCGGCGTGATCGCCGGCATGGTTGTGATGAGCACGAGCCTTCTCTTTCTGGCCTGACATGAGCAGCCTCCAGCCCTCCCCCGCAGACACCAGCAGCCAGCGATGGGCCTGGTGGCCGCTGCTGCCTCTCTATCCCTATGGCCGTCGTCCCACGCTGATGCGCGAGTTGGTGCCCAACCGGGTCTGGTGCTTCGAGCAACTCCACGGGGTGTGGTATGTGGCGGTACCGATCCGGATGACGGTAGTGAAGGTGGAGGGTGGACTGATGTTGTACGCGCCCCTGGCCGCCACCGAGGAGGTGATCCGAGGCATTCACGCCCTGGAGAACGCACATGGTCCGGTGCTCTCAATCGTGCTGGCCACCTCCTCCGGGCTAGAGCACAAGTTGCCTGTGCCAGCTCTATGCCGTGCCTTCCCCAGGGCCGCCCTGTGGGTGAGCGATCGACAGTGGAGTTTCCCGCTGCAGCTCCCATCCAGTTGGCTTGGCTTCCCGGCAGATCGCACCAAGATCCTTTTTCGTGATGGACTGCCCCATCCTGATCAGTTGAGCTGGATCCCGCTGGGACCGATCAATCTTGGACTGGGTACGTTCCATGAAGTTGCCTGTCTCGATCACTGCAGCGGCAGTCTTCTGGTCACCGATGCCCTGGTTTCGATGTCCTCTGTGCCTCCGCCGATCTTTGGCCTGGATCCCACCCCTTTGCTGTTCCATGCCAGGGAGAGGGGGGCGGAGGCACTGATCGATTCTCCGCTTCAACGTGTGAAGGGCTGGAAAAGGATTCTTCTGTTTGCAAATTACTTTCGGCCAGGATCAGTCAGTGTGCCGCATCTATCCGAACTTCTGGCTGACGTTGCACAAGCTGAGCATCGCCAACCGGCTACTCATTTCGGCTTATTCCCATTTCGTTGGTCGGAGCATTGGGAGAATGAGGCAGATCTTTTGATTGCCAACTCCGCAGGCGACATCTCTTTTGGCCTTGCTCCTGTATTGGAACGCCTTGTATTTGTCCGATCCAAAGGGCCCTTCTTGGCCTGGTTGGGAGCCCTATCAAAGCTGCAGGACGTACGTCAGTTGATACCTGCTCACTATGACGCTCCTAAGCCGATCTCCTCAGCCAGCCTTGCTGGACTTGCCCAACGGATCAAACAGCGCACTTGGGCTCCGTCGGAAGGAGCATGGCAGTTGCTCGCATCCATCGACAGCACGTTGATCGAATGGCGTCTTGTTCCGAAGCAGAATCAAGTTCCAGAATGATCCGGTTTGGTGGTTTTCCTGACGACTTTCCAATGGCTTGCGGAGTTTCAGGGATTTCTTACCAATTGGTGGCGGATCATGCACTTGGCTTTAAACACTGTCTGTTGCCATACTTGCTTCCATCGCGGTGGTGGAATGTCCAGTAGTTCTGTAGCAGCCCATGGAGTTTTTGCTTTGGCATCCAGATAACTTTGCTTCAGAGGATGATTGCAACGTGCATTCCATGGCTTCACGGGGCCTGGTCCGGCAAAATGCACGATGGCAGGCGACTTGATCGCAACACGTTCATCAGAATTAAGATCGTCAAACTCAAGTGAATAGCCAGGTGTCAAGCCAAAAAGATGCGGACAGGCATTCCAGCGATCACCTAAGGCAACCCAGTCATCGGCAAAGACGTGGTTGAGAACATCTTGATCCCAGTGACGTAAGCGTTCAGGATACTGGCTCGCAAACGCTCTGCCCCGTTCCAGAAGACCAGATCCTCTCCAACGTTGTAGATCCACCTTCATGATGCCAGCATTGAAGTAGCCACCATGCTGATAGCCGTGGTCCTTGCAGGAAAGACGATGCTCGGGCACAGCGGCCAACGCTTTGCCATTCAATGGAGTCTTCCACAGGTCATCCAGGCTATCCGTGATAATGGTATCGGAATCAATGAAGATGACCTTATCGAGTCCTCCCGGCAATAGAACTGGTAAGAGTAGGCGAAAATACGTTGCTACTGTTGCATGACCGTTGACTGGGAAGCCCTGGAGTGGTTCAGGATTTGCCTGTAAAAAGGAAATCGATGGCAGGAGTCGATGTAGATGGGTTAGTGCAATGCCAAGGTCTTTCGAATCAGCGTTGTCAGTGATCAGGTAGACGCGCAGGTCACTTCTTTTGTTGCGTTCCCACAGTGACTGGAGCATGGCCACGCAGTGCGGTAGGTAGTTCCCATCGGTTGCGCAGACGATATCCATCGGTTGGTCAGTGGCTTTACTCAGGCTAGCAGTGGCTTGTCGCCTGCCGGCCTTATTTGACGACGAGATGCATCAGCGAATGTAAACGTAATCGTGATTAGCAAATGCATATAGGATTGATGGTAAGTCAATCCAGCGAGATATCTTTAGCGACTAACGATGGTTTTAATCGAGGATTTAAGCTGGCTTAGAGCGTGAGAGATTTTTGCTTTAGGCCTCTTATAGAATGGAGTTCTCCAGAAGACATCCTCAATAATACTTTGGAGTGGTGTGATGGTCTCGCCAAATTCTCTATGGTGAAGAATAATGGTGTTGCGCTTTACGGGCTTCGCCTCGTAATGAATATCCTTAAGGTAATCCGAATAAGGTAGCATTCTTAATCTGTGCGCAACAATGCCAGCAGCAACTTGATCGCATCGATGTCCACATACACGTGGATCTTGTGAAACTCGAGAGTTGTTATTCCAAAAGATCTCCTGATATTCATCCCAAGTTTTGATCTTCTCCTTGATACCTCTTGCCGTTATCCCATCTGCCATGATTCGGTGCCATCCATCAAGAAAGCTGCTGGCCAATTCTGATCTAAAGTTTAGGCCAAGGACTGAACAAGGGATTTCTGGCATTGCAAGGGCTTCCTCCCGACTGACGTTATTCATTGCTAAGGCATCATCGCTTGACCATTGTCCCATCATTTGTCCATAATTATTGTTGAAGAAAATATAACCATGCTGTTCAATAGAGCGAAAAACAGGTGCTAGATTCCGAATTGCTACGCAAGGCGCATCAATCCAAAGCACTTGCTCATAGCCAAGTTCTTTTGCTTTGATAAAACAATAGGTTTTAAATCCGAACGGCGCTTCAAACTGATTGGGGCAACCGCTTGGCAGTGATTCATCCCAATAGAGATAATCGCCATCAAAACCGACACGTTTTAGGCTTTCTCCCAGTCGTTGCAGGGTAAGCTTGAAAACCGGCTTACCCACTCCAAGGCTAATCACGCACTTTTTGGTGCCATTATCTTTTCCCTCAATATGCACAAGCTTCATGGTAACATCTACGAATCAATCCCTTTGGTAGTCAATCTATTTTTAATATTAAATGTGAATCTAATTACTAGTGGGAAAGAGTAAGTTATCTAAGTCGGAATGTAAAGTTTCTTTTATAGCTTCCTGGATCTCCACTGGTTCTTCATAGCCATAGGTTGCAAAGATATTTATGCCTTTCTGGGTGCATTTGGCGCACAGTTCACTGGTGACGCGAGCTTTCTGCATGGCCGAATAGCTGTCGTCAAGGTAGTTGCCCAATCTTGGCGAGGAGGGGGATTCCACACAACAGACGGAATAATTGCCATCCATATCGAGGGTGACCTGCGAATCACGCATGAAGCATCGCTGGGAGCGATGCGTGCCGATGGCTTGGCTGACCATTTGGGGAGAATATTCGATGTAATCAAACCCATCCGGAACGCCCTCAAGGCCCTCAAACATGCGGTCGATTGGCATGTAGTAGGCATGATAAGGTGTGAATTTTAGACCAAGCTTGTCGCAAAAGTGTTTGAAGAGGTGCACTTCGTGTTTGTTGTCGCGATGCACCAGGTAGCGAACGTCGATATCTTTGTAGCTTTCCCAGTCAGATAGGGTCTCGGAGATTCGGATCAGATTGGCTAGAACAGGTTCAATGCGTCCACCGCGGTGATTAATTGCATAGGTTTTCTGAGTGAAGCCCGATACGGTGATGGTCAAATTCCAGAGCTTGTATGGTTTTAATTTTGACCAGTCGTAATCATGGTTTAAATTAGAGGAAATCCCGCAGGGAATTCCATGCTTAATCGCAATCCCGATCAGATCGTCAAGACGAGAGTGAAGCGTTGGCTCTGTCCAGTTATACAGTCCCATACGCAGATTGCCACCAGTATCTGCCTTCGCCTTGATGCATATCTTTTCAAACATGTCGGGTTCCATTTCTCGCAGCGACTGGCCGATGCTATTGGAGAACTCGGGCATACCCACTGGGCAAGCCGTGCAGCGGAGGTTGCAACCGCTCACGACATCGATCCAGAACTCAATTGGCTTTTTCTGGACCACGGGTAGTGGATCCTTGATGCCGATCAAGTCCTTGATCTTGTGCTTCACAGATACGGGGACAACCTGTTTTAACGATGAGGTGAATGCCATGTAGATTTTTTGATCGATCCGCCAATCCTAAAGCACACTCAGGTCAGGAGGATGGTTTGAGGCCGGAACATAGGGGTGTCACAGGAATGTCAGCTATGGCTGTTCCCATCGGGGCCATGGGATGCCGGTCTCGACCGCCTGGCTGGTTTCAGAGCCTGAGCGGGCCAGGGTCGTCGGACTGCAGGGGATCGGCCTGGCCTGTTCCGATCAAAGCCCCTTCCAGCTCCATCCGCTGCTCCATCTGGCGCAGGAAGTAGCCGGTCATCATGGCAGAGGCCAGTAAACCAGCAAGGTTGTCGCGGCTGGTCTGGATCTTCACGTCGAATTGCTCGCCCGGCAGCATCCCGAGCAGCCCTTGAACGTTGTGGCGGATGATGTCCTGGATGTCGCCACTGGCGGAACGGGCCACCCGCTGGAGCACGTCGGGGGATTGCTCCTGCAGGTACTGGATCAGGGAATTGCCGCTGATCGCCTCGTTGTCGCTGGTCAGGAACTCCGGATTGAACATGGGACTCCCGCTCGGCTGGCCAAGTCCCGGGCCAACGCTGGCCCTGGGTTTGCGGAGAACCATACCGCAGCTGATCAGTCTCCCCCTTTGGGCGTGCTGGAGGAGAACCGTATCGGGCCAAAGCGCTGCAGGGGCCAGTAGCGCCAGAAGGCCGTGCCGATCACCTCCTGACGGGGCAAGGGGCCCCACACATGGGAGTCGAGGCTGGCGTTTCGGTTGTCCCCCAGCACCAACAGGTGGCCCGGGGGAACCACGACCGGTCCGAATTGATAGTTCATCGGCTCGGCACCCCAGTCGGGCTCCACGGGGATGCCGTTGCGCAGCAGCCTCCCCCCCAGGATCTCGACCCGGTCACCGGGTCCGGCCATCACGCGTTTGATCAACGCCGAGCTGGGGTCATAGCCCGCCTCCACCAGCTGGGCAGGGGGATGGAACACCACCACCGTGCCGGGCTTGAAGTTGCGGCCGAGGTGGGGGCGGACCTTCTCGACCAGAATTCTGTCCTGCAGCTGGAGGGTGGGAAGCATCGATCCGGATGGGATCCAGCGCGGTTCCACCACCAGCCAGCGCAGCAGCAGCGCCACCAACAGCCAGAGAAGCAGGGAGAGCAGCTGACTTCGCATGCCGTCCGTGGGCCCAGTCGCCACGGCTTTGGATTGGCTCGGGCCCCCGGCCCGGGGTCGCCCAATCGATCCGGACGCTGTCGGGACCTTCCCGATCGGCTCTGAACTGCCGTCGTCCATCGGCGGAGGCCCGTGAGGATGATCCATGCATTCATCTTCTCGTCCTAGCCGCCGTGGCTGCGGAATCTTCCTCTGCCGATCGGGCCGAAGCGAACCTCAGGGCCGCCCTGCTGCTCTTCGGAGCGCTCCTGCGGGCCGGCCTCGTGCACGCCGTGCTCTGTCCAGGTAGCCGTTCGGCTCCCCTGGCGGTAGCGGCCGGCCTGCTGCAGCGCCGGGGACTTCGCCTGCACACCGCCCTCGATGAGCGTTCGGCCGCCTTCTTCGCCCTTGGGCTCGCCCGGGCCACTGGCATGCCCGCTGCCGTGATCACCACCTCCGGGTCGGCGGTGGCCCAGCTGTTGCCCGCCTGCGTGGAGGCCGACCATGGCGCCATCCCCCTGTTGCTGCTCAGCGCCGACCGACCCGATCGGCTCAAGGGATGCGGCGCCAACCAGAGCGTGAACCAGGAAGACTTTCTCCGCCACAGCTGCCGCTGGTTCGGCCAGGCATCCGGTACCGGCATGGGGGGGATGGAACCAGCCGCTGTGGAGGCCCTGGCTGCCGAGGCCTATCTCAGGAGCCTCGGGGGGAACGCAGCGCTTCCGGCTGGCCCCGTGCACCTCAACCTGCCCTTCGAGGAACCCCTCCACGTCGGGGCTGCGTCTCTGGCCTCGTTGTCCGGCTCCCTCGATGTTGTGGCAGAGCTTCCGCTTGGGCCTGCCCTTCCGGTTGGGGCGGCCACGACCATGCCAGCTCCGGCCACCTGCGCTGCCTCCCCGACCAGATCCGCTGATCCGGCCCGGGGCGCTGCCCACGCCCTTCCCACCTGGATCGCGGCGTTCGGTGCTGCCAGCCCCTCAATGGCCCTTGTCGCCCTAGATCCCGATCGTCCCGGCGTGGTGGTGGCCGGGCCCTGGCGTGGGCGCCCCCAGGCCTGGGAGGCTCACCTGGAGGGACTGATCCGCTGGCAACAGCGGAGCGGCTGGCCTGTGCTCGCCGATCCCCTCTCCGGCCTGCGGGGGCAGGCGCAACTCGCCTGCGTGGGGGGCTACGACCTCCTGCTGGAGTCCCCGGACCCGGCCCTGGCCCCCACCCAGGTGCTCCGGCTCGGCAGCCTGCCCTCCAGCCGCCGCCTGGAGCGGTGGTTGGCAGGCCTGGATGCCGAACAGGTGCTCGTGAGCGAAGGGGACCCGCGACCTCTCGATCCCCTGGCGGTGGTGAAGGGCCAATCGGCTGCAGGGATGGGGACCTGGGTGAGCGCCCAGCTCGCCGGCGACCAGACGGAGCCCCGGCCGGAGGCGGAGGCCCGGCGGGGGCCGGAGGCGGATGGTTCCTGCCGCTGCCTGGCGGAGGCCTGGCGGGGGGCGGAGGAACGGCTGCAGGCGCTGCTGGATCGGGAGCTCAGCACGTTGGAGGCTGCCGCCAGGCCCTGGAGCGAACCCGCCCTGGCCCGGCGGCTGAGCCGGCTGCTGCCACCAGGGCTTCCCCTCATGCTGGCCAACAGTTCCCCGGTGCGGGACTGGGAAAGCTTCGCCGATCCCGCCGCTCCACCCCGGCTCCTGGTGGGCTTTCGGGGGGCCTCGGGGATCGATGGCACCCTCTCGGAGGCCTGTGGGCTGGCGGAGGCCCTGGGCTCCTGCCTCTTGCTCACCGGCGACCTGGCCCTCCTGCACGATGCCAACGGTTGGCTGTGGCGGCCCCAGCTGCGGGGCCGGCTCACGGTGCTGGTGATCGACAACGGCGGTGGCGGCATCTTCGAGCAGTTGCCGATCCGCATCGAGCCCGCCGAGTTGCTTGATTTTGATCGTCTTTTCGCGATGCCCCAGCCGGTGGATCCCCTCGCCCTGGCCCAGGCCCACGGAGTGCCGGCACGTCTGATCACCTCCCCTGCAGCTCTGCCGGAGGATCTGGCCTGGGCCCTGGCCCAGCCCTTCAGCCTGTTGGTGGTGCGTACGGATCGTCGCCACGATGCCGAGTTGCGCCGCCGGCTGCGCACAATGGCGGCACTCGGTTCCGCCTCCAGATGAGCGCAGCGCCCCCCGCCAGCCAACCGGCCCCGGTGCAGTGGGAAGCCGTAGGCACCTACCGCGACATCCGCTTCCTGCGCAGCGAGGAGGGCATCGCCAGGATCAGCATCAACCGACCGGAAAAGCGCAACGCCTTCCGACCCGGCACGGTGCAGGAACTCTGTGATGCCTTGTCCCGGGTCCGCGATGACCCCGGCATCGGGGTGGTGCTGTTCACCGGCGACGGCCCCGCCGCCGATGGGGTGTGGGCCTTCTGCGCCGGTGGCGACCAGAGCGTGCGGGGCGACGGGGGGTACCTCGACGACACGGGCCTGCCCCGACTCAACGTGCTCGACCTGCAGCGCCTGATCCGCAGCTTGCCCAAGGTGGTGATCGCCCTGGTGGCCGGCTACGCGATCGGCGGTGGCCAGGTGCTTCACCTGCTCTGCGACCTCAGCCTGGCGGCGGATAACGCCGTCTTCGGCCAGACCGGGCCCCGGGTGGGCAGCTTTGACGCGGGCTTCGGCGCCGGTTACCTGGCCCGGGTGGTGGGGCAGCGCAAGGCCCGGGAGATCTGGTTTCTCTGCCGCCGCTACGACGCTTGTGAAGCCCTGGCCATGGGGTTGGTGAATGCGGTGGTTCCCTTGGAGCGTCTGGAGGCCGAAGGGGTGGCCTGGGCCCGGGAGGTGCTGGCCCACAGCCCCACGGCGATCCGCTGCCTGAAGGCGGCCTTCAATGCCGAAACCGACGGACTGGCCGGCATCCAGGAGCTGGCGGGGCAGGCCACCCATCTCTTTTACCGGACCGCCGAGGGCCAAGAGGGACGCAATGCCTTCCTGGAGAAGCGGGATCCCGATTTTTCCCAGAGTGGGTGGTTGCCGTGACGTTCGTCAGCCTCTGGCCGGGCTGGGTAAGGTGCGCCTTGCTCAAAACTTTGGCCGCCTTCCGGGATCCGTGTTCGCTTCATCGCTCAGGCCCGTGCTGGGCGGGCTTGGCCACCGGCTTCGTCCGCTGGCGGGGAGCAGCTTCTCCCTGGCCCGTTGGCCCGTGGGGCTAAGCCGCTTCCGGCTCCATCTCGCCCCGCTGCTGCTGATCTGGTTGCTGCCGTCGCTGACTAGCCCAGGGCAGGCCCAACCCCTCCCGCCTGCCTCAGCCCTGAGCGAACAGCCCGCGACGCCAGCGTTGCCGGCGCCACCACCGCCCCTGGGAGCGGCGGCTCTGCTGGGACCGGAACCGTTGAGCGTCGGCGGCGACCCCATTTCAGCGCCACCGTCCCCGCTGCCGATGGCTGCGGCAGCCCTGGAGGGTCCCAGCGGCCCTTCACCAGGCGCTGCTCCCGCGCCTTCTCTCGCGCCTGGCAGCATCCCAGCCGCGACTTCCGCCACCGGTGCCCCCACCACGGTGCTGCCCCCGGCCAGCCCGACAGCCCCGCCGGGTACCGCGCCATCACCCGCTGCGACAGGACCCGGCACTGCGGTGGATCGGGCCCTCATCCTCGACCGCCAGCGGCGCCTGCTCAGCCTGATCGAGAACGGCCGGTTGGTGCGTCGTTTTCCCGTGGCCGTGGGCATGCCGGGTTGGGAGACTCCGGTGGGCCGTTTCCAGGTGCTCAACAAGACGGAAAATCCCGTGTGGGAGCACCCAGAGAAGGGCATTCACACCCCGGCCGGGCCTGCCAATCCCCTTGGCAGCCGCTGGATTGGCTTCCATCAGGACTGCCTGGGACGCCGCGGCTGGGACGGTGAACACATGCTCGATGTGAAGGGCTGTGTGGTGGCCGGCTTCCATGGCACTCCCCACCGCTGGACCGTGGGCCAGGCCCTCTCCCATGGCTGCGTGCGTCTGTATGAGGAGCATGTGCGGCAGGTGTTCGATTTCGTCTCGATCGGCACACCGGTCACCGTGCTCCCCTGAGGACCGAATCCGGCTGAGTGCCGGCAGATGAGGTCCGTACACTGGCCCCCACCATGTCTTGGAAGGATGCGGGTTCTTTTCGCCGCGGCTGAATGCGCCCCGATGGTCAAGGTGGGGGGGATGGGCGACGTGGTGGGATCCCTGCCGCCGGCCCTGGCGGCCCTGGGCCATGACGTGCGCATCATCATGCCGGGATATGGAAAATTGTGGAGCCGGTTGCAGATCAGCCCGGAGCCGATCTGGCGCGGCCACACCATGGGCACGGATTTCTCCATCTTCGAGACCCGACATCCCACCAATGGCCTGCCCATCTATCTGGTGGGTCATCCCGTGTTCGATCCTGAGCGGATCTACGGAGGTGAAGATGAAGACTGGCGCTTCACCTTCTTTGCCAGCGCCACCGCTGAATTTGCCTGGAACGGTGGCTGGAAGCCCCAGGTGCTGCACTGCCATGACTGGCATACCGGCATGATTCCGGTGTGGATGCATCAGGACCCGGAGATCAGCACGGTCTTCACCATCCACAACCTCAGGTACCAGGGGCCCTGGCGCTGGAAGCTCGACCGCATGACCTGGTGCCCCTGGTACATGCAGGGAGACCACACGATGGCGGCGGCCCTGCTCTATGCCGACCGCGTCAATGCGGTATCGCCCACCTACGCCCAGGAGATCCGCACCTCCGAGTACGGCGAGAAACTCGAGGGGCTCCTGAACTACATCAGCGGCAAACTGCGCGGCATCCTCAACGGCATCGACACAACCGACTGGGATCCGTCCACCGATGCGGCCCTGGCCTCCACCTTCAGCTCCCGCAACCTGGAGGGCCGGGCGGCGAACAAAGCCTTGCTCCAGGAGCGGATGGGACTGACGGTCCATCCCGACACCTACCTGATGGGCATGGTGAGCCGCCTGGTGGACCAGAAGGGGGTGGACCTGCTGCTGCAGGTGGCCGATCGGGTGCTGGCCTACACCGACAGCCAGTTCGTGGTGCTTGGCACGGGCGATCGCGGCTACGAATCGGGCCTCTGGCAGATGGCGTCCCGCCACCCCGGCCGCTTCTCGGTGTTTCTCACCTATGACGATTCCCTCTCCCGCCTGATCTACGGCGGCACGGATGCCTTCCTGATGCCCAGCCGCTTCGAGCCCTGTGGCATCAGCCAGCTGTTGGCGATGCGCTACGGCTCGATCCCGGTGGTGCGCAAGGTGGGCGGTCTGGTGGACACGGTGCCGCCCCACGATCCTCGCGCCCACACCGGCACGGGTTTCTGCTTCGACCGCTACGAGCCAGTGGACTTCTACACAGCGATCGTGCGCTCCTGGGAAGCCTTCCGCCATGCCGACAGTTGGCACGAACTGCAGCGCCGCGCCATGGAGCAGGACTTCAGCTGGGAGCGTTCAGCCGGGGAGTACGACGCGATGTACCGCGAGGTGTGCGGGTTAAAGGAACCCACCCCGGCGGCTGAGGAGGTGGAGCGCTTCTCCCAGGGTCAGGGGGCTGACCCCAGCCTGCGCCAGGCCGTGACCAACCAGGAGCTGGAGATCGGCCCAGACTCCGAGCCGCCCCGTTCCCGCAATCCCCTCTCGTTGCTGCGCCGCCTCAGCGAGGGTTGAGCGGTCCCTGAGCGGCGGCCGTTGCCGTTCAGGAACCGTACTCCATGGCATCCCCTCCGTACTCCCGCGAGGAACCTTCCTCCCCCCTGCCGGCTCCCTATGTGGATCCCTGGAGGCGTTTGGCCACCGACCTGGCCGCCGTGGTCGCCACCGCCAGGCTGAAGGCCCAGGAACTCTGGCGGCTCAATGGCGAGGGCACTCTGGCCACACCGGTCTTCTGGCCCAGGGGTTTGGCCCCCCTGTTCTGGCCATTGCTGCTGACACTTGGCCTGCTCCTGGTGGTGGGATTGGCCCTGCGGCTGCCGGGAGGGTGGGAACGGCCCCCTGCGGACCCTGCGGGGGAGCGGACTGCGGCTGTGGCTCCGCAAGCTCCCGGGCAGGGCACGGGCTCCTGGCCCCCGGGAATCCCCGGCGCCAGCCAGGCCCCGGATTCCGTTCAGGCCGACCAACTCCAGGGCGATGTCGCTGCGCCGCCGCCTCCCCCGACCTCGGGGATCCCGGAGGACACGGGCTCAGTTGGGGGCCCATCGGCGGCTCGCAGACCTGTTGATTCGGGTGGCGGATCTCCTGGTCGGCCGAGCCGGTGGCCCTGGAGGCAGGGTCGTGGCGGCGATGGGGCCGAGGGGGCATCAGGTGGGCCTGACACGCTGGATGGCGGTGGCGGCCCTGCGGCTGACCCGGTGGCTGGAGCCCCATCCAGGACCGTTGGGGGTCCGTCTTCGCCGCTGGGTTCCGGGGACGGACCGGGTGCCGGGAGCGCCGCCGACAGTGCAGCCGACAGTGCGGCGGTGCCAGCTGCTTCGCCCCTGGCTGAATTGGTGGGGGCCGACCCTCCCGCTTGGGTTCTGGCTCTGGAGCAACGGCCCGCAGAAGGTCTGCTGCGGCTGCGGCTGGCCGGCGGCTATGGCGCGCTGCCCCTCACCGAGCGCCTCAGCATGGCGGAGCGGTGGCTGGATCGCGCTCGGGAGCTGGGCTATGAGCGCCTTGATCTGGTGGACCCGGCCGGGGGCCTGCTGGCCCGGCCCGCCCGGGTGGGCTCGGGCATGATCCTGCTCGACGCCGACTCCACCCCTCCATGACCCTGCCCCTGGATCCCCTGCTGGCGCTCTGGGGCGAGCCCCTCGGTGAGCCAACCCGGCGTCCCGCCAGCCTGGCTGCCGTGAGCACCGACAGCCGCGCCGACCTGAACGGTGCCCTGTTCGTGCCGCTGGTGGGGGAAGGAACTCGGACGCCTCTGGCGCCGCCAACTGGGTGTACCGGTGGTGGCCGTGACGGGTTCGGCCGGCAAGACCACCACCCGCGAACTGATCCGCGCCGCCCTGGCCTACCTGGGGCCGGTGGTGGCCAGCAGCGGCAACGAGAACAACGATGTGGGGGCCCCGCTCACCCTGTTGAAGGCCGATGCCACCACTTGTGCTCTGGTGGTGGAGATGGGGATGCGGGGCCTGGGTGAGATCGAGCGGCTGAGCCGTTGCGCCGAGCCCGACGTGGCCGTGATCACCAACATCGGCACCGCCCACATCGGCCGGCTCGGCAGCCGCGAGGCGATCGCCATCGCCAAGTGTGAGATCAGCGCGGCCCTGCGGTCCGATGGTCTGGTGGTGATCCCGGCTGGCGATCCCCTGCTGGAGGCGGCCCTGGCCGTCGGCTGGAGCGGCAGGGTGCGGCGGGTGGCACTGGCCGACGACGAGCTGGCGCCAGGAACGCCGCCGCCCGACCTGGTGGGCCGGCTGGCGGCGCCCTCCCCAGCCTCTGGCAGCGACAGCGAGCGCCCCGAAGCCGAGCGCCTGGACGCCGAGCACCTCGCTATTGAACGCCTTGAGGTGGAGGGCCTGCCGCCGATCACCCTCCCCCTGGCGGGCCGCCACAACGCCCGCAATTTGCTGCTTGCTCTGGCGGTAGCCCTGGAGCTGAGTGTGAAGCCCGCTGCCCTATGCGACCTGACGGTGGAGGTTCCGGGCGGCCGCAACCGGAGGCTGCAACTGGGTGGCGTGACCGTGCTGGATGAGACCTACAACGCCTCGCCGGAAGCGATGCTGGCGGCCCTCGACCTGCTGGCGGCCCAGCCCGTGCCGGCTGATGCGGCCCGCTATGCGGTGCTGGGCACGATGCTTGAGCTCGGGGAGAGCAGCCTGACGCTGCATCGCCAGGTGGCCGAGCGCGCCCGCAACCTGGGCCTGGATGGTCTGGTGATCGTGGATGGGGGCGCTGAAGGGGCGGCGATGCTGGAGGCGGCCGCTGGTCTGGAGGGGCTGGTGCGGGTGGCGCGGCCCGAGGAGGCGCTCGAGCCCCTGTTGGGCTGGCTACGGCCCGGCGATGCCCTGTTGCTCAAGGCGAGCCGCGGCGTGGCGCTGGAGCGGTTGCTTCCGCTGCTGCAGGAGCGGCTGGGCTGATCGGCGGGCGCCCCGTTTTGGAGCGGTGTCTTTCGCTTGGCATGTCGGTCCGTGTGGTGGGGCAACCAGCCAGGGAGTCCCGTGACCTCTTCGGAGTCCGACTTCATCGTCCCGTCAGTGGCATGTCCGTCTGCCTGGCTGGGCCGAGTTGATGCACGGCGCCGAGAAGAGTTCAGATCCGGAACGCTCGCTGGCCGTGGTGGAGGACTTCTAGGGCCTCACCCTGGTGAGCAACAACCTGCGCGAGTTCGAGCGGGTGGACGGACTGCTGTACGAAAACTGGGTCTGACTACTCGCTCGCAGGGGTACCAGGTCTGCTTTGAGCGTTCAAAGGTGAACTCCAGCAGATCTCCGGCGTCTTGGGCTGCTAGCGCCGCTACCGAGTCAGGGGGTCATTCGTAGTGCGTCCACAGCCTCAGCACCTTCACGATCCTTTCCTCGTGGAGAACCTGGTAGACGAGCCGGTGCTGGATGTTGAGCCGACGGGAGAAGGCTCTGCGCAGATCACCCACCAGCGCCTCATAGGGCGGAGGTAGGCGGAAGGGATCCTCTGCCAGGAGTTGCAGCAGCTTCTCAGCCTTGGCCTTGAGGGCCGGTGAGGCGGCAGCGAGCTTGCGGGCGTCCTTCTGCGCCTGCTTGGTGAAACGAACGCTCCAGCTCACCAGCCGGGCTGCTCACTGAGCTCATCTGACGGTGTGGCCAGCCCTTCGAGGATCGACTCGCGCATCCCCGGGATCGAGACCAGGTGCAGGGTCTCCTGGATGGCGTTCCAGTCGGCCTCGGAGAGCAGCACGGCATTGCCGCGCTTGCCGGTGATCTGCACCGGCTCGTGCGAGTCGCCGACCTCATCGATCAGGGCATACAGGCGCTTTCGGGCTTCTGTCGCAGAAATGCTTGCCACCAGAGCAGAGCGTCAGGCACGTACGTCAAAGCGTACCGCTGCCTGCCATGGCAATGGGTTGGATCCCAGACCCCCTTGCCGCCATGGCCACGCCGATGACCCCGGAGCGGTTCCAGGACCGCTGGGAAGCCTTCAAGGGCGAACCCCAGCAAGTGTCCGGCATCTGGGGGCTCTACAGCTCGATCGCCGAAATGGAAGGCAGTGGCGACATCCTCGATGAGCACGCCAGCTGGACCTGCGGGTGGTGGAGCGTTATGGCGACACCACCAGCCAGGAGGCTCACGCCAAGGTCCTCGCCGAGTTGAACGCACCCGGTCGGTTCCTCACCAACTGCCCGGTGGAGCGGGCCAAGGCCGAGCGGCGCTCCCTTGGCTGGGATCGTCGGCCAGCTGCAGCAAGCCATCCGCCGCTCCGCATCGTCCTCTGCCCCACGGGCCTGCTTGATGGCCTCTCTGAGCAGCAGCACATTGTAGGTGGTGATGGGTTCCACGGCGTGGCTAGCGCTGGTTCAAAGCCATCGTGCCCGAGCTGGTCCGATCCGGCTTCTCCTGACCCATCAGACGAGGGGCAAGGGCTTGACAGTCCATAGGAGTGCAGGCGAACCGGCGTGGGGCGGGAAGGCCATCGGCACGATTCTCAGGGGTTCCCCAACCGGCCGGTGACATCGGCCATCGGCAGATCCCCGTTCCCCCACCCCTGAGCGGGCAGGAGTGGGGAGGCTCCTGCGGCCGGGCGCACGGCCGGTCCGGCCGCAAAGGCGGCCTCGGTCCAGGCGAACAGCAACGGACCGAGCACGCCGCCATCGGCCGCGCCCTGCGGCCGCAGATTGAAATGGTCGCCGCCCTGCACCAACACCAGCTGATTGCCGATTGCTCTTCCCCAGCGCATCGGCGCGATCGCTTCGGGATCGGGAGGCACCACCCAATCGCGGTTGCCGCTCACCAGCAGCACCCGACCACCCTGCTCGCTGCTGAATCCCCTGGCGAACAGCAGCGACATCGGCGGACTCACGGCCCCCACCGCCACAACCCGCGGATCGGCGAGGCCGGCATAGCGGACGCCGCGCAGCCAGCTGCACTGCAGGGTCCAACTGAGGTTGCGATCCGGATCGTCCAGGTCCGAACAGCGTTGGAGCAGCGTTTGCTTGCTCGGCTGGAGCCCCGCCAGCTGCAGGGCGGTGGTGGCCCCCCAGGAGTGGCCCAGCACCACCACCCTTCCGGCATCTACCTGCCGGGCCAAGCGGAGGCGGCCATTCCCGATTGCATCGAGCACGGCGATCAAATCCTTGGGACGGCGCGCCAGCTCCTTAGGGTCCGGCGGCGGAGACTGCCCCGCCAGAACGGCCTCCTGCTGGCTGCTGTCACTGCCGGGATGGCGGGGCAGCGCCACGCTGTAACCCCTCGAGGCCAGCAGGATCCCCCAGCCCTCGAAGGCGGCGGGGCTATCCCAGAGGCCATGGGAGATCAGCACAAGCCTGCCGTTGGCACCGCTCGCCGGCTCCAGCAGCGTGATCTCCAGGGGATCGGGGCGGTGCGGCACCGGCAGGGTCACGATGCGACGGTTCACGCTCCTCCCCGCCATGGGACTGGCCGTGGCCGCTGCAGAGACCGCTGGGGCAAGCGGTGGCGAGAGGGGTGGCGAGACGGCGGGTGTAACAGCCAGAAGGGACTCGGCCTGCTGGCGTTGCCGCAGCATCCGGTTGAACAGCTGCCGGGTCCGGCCGAGATCGAGCGTGAACCGCTGGCCGGGGATCGCCTTCAACAGGCTCAGCAGGGTGGGCTCACCGTCGCTCGCGGCCTGGCGCAGGGCCTCAGTCAGGGTGCGGCCGCTGAGATCGGCGCTCCGGCCCTCCACGAATCCGATCGAGGAGAGAACGAGCATGGCCTGCTCCACCAGCGGCGACCCCACCGAGCCGTCAGCCACTTGCTTCACGCTCAGCGGCACAGGCTGCTGCAGCAGTTCGATCACTTGGCGGCCCACGGCGCCGTTGCTGGCGCGATCCAGCTCCGCCAGGTCGCTGTTGCCCTGGCGGAGGGCTTCCGCCGACTTCAGCTCCCGCAGCTTCACCGTGAGCTGGGTCTTCAGCAGGGGGAGCTCGATCACCACCTCCTCCAGGGCCAGGGCCGGAGCGGTGGGGATCAGGGGGCCCAGCAGAGCGGCTCCAAACAGGGCCACCAACAGCCGGCGGGATCGCAGGTGTGCGGGGATCATGGCCTGGGCACCGGGTGAATGGCGTCAGGCTTCAGTTTGGAGGCGGCGCTCCCTGCCTGCGTTCCTTCACCACCTGCCGCGCCCGCCCGAAGGCCAGGGCGCCGTCGGGCACGTTCTGGGTGAGGGTGGAGCCGGCCGCCACGGTCACCCCCGCGCCGAGGCTGATTGGGGCGACCAGCACGGAATTGGCGCCGGTCTTGCTGCCGGCGCCGATCACGGTGCGGTGCTTGTGAACGCCATCGAAGTTGGCGGTGATCGTGCCGGCGCCCACGTTCACGTTGGCGCCCAGGTCGGCATCGCCCAGGTAGCTGAGGTGATTGGCCTTCACGCCGGCCCCCAGGTGGCTGTTCTTCACCTCCACGAAGTTGCCGATCCGGCAGCCGGCCTCCAGGTGGGCGCCGTTTCTCAGCTGGGCATAGGGCCCCACCACGCAGTCCGTTTCCACGCTGCTCTCGCGCAGCACGGAATAGAGCACCTCCACCCCATCGGCGAGGCTGCTGTTCTCGATCAGGCAGCCCGGCCCGATGCGGCAGCCATTGCCGATCACCGTGCTGCCGCGGAAGTGGCACTGGGGTTCCACCAGCACATCGCGGCCGAAGCGGGTGCCCTCGCTGAGGGTGCAGCTGGCCGGATCCGTGAAGCTCACGCCCTCGGCCATCCAGTGGCGCCGCAGCCGCTCCTGCAGCACGGCCTCGCATTGGGCTAACTGCAGGCGGTCGTTGATGCCGTTGATCTCGTCAGGGTCGGCCACCTCCAGGTGCACCGCCGGGCTGAGCATCGCCACGGTGTCGGTGAGGTAGAGCTCGCCCTGGTTGTTGTCGGTGGTGAGCTGCGGCAGCACCGCCGCCAGCCTCGCCCAGTCGAAGCAGTAGATGCCGGCATTGGTGAGGGTGTTGCGGCGCTGCTCCTCGCTGCAGTCGCGGTGCTCCACGATGCCGCTTACTCGCCCCTGCTCATCGGCGAAGACCCGGCCGTAGCCGCTGGGATCGGCCAGGCGGGCCGTGAGCAGGGTCACGGCGGCGCCGCTGGAGCGGTGCTTCGCCAGCAGCTCCTCCAGGGTGCCGGGACGCAGCAGGGGCACATCGCCGTTGAGCACCAGCAGCTCGCCCTGGAAGCCGGCGAGCGGCTCCAGCAGCTGCTGCACGGCGTGGCCGGTGCCGTTCTGGGGCTGCTGCAGCACGAATTCCAGGCCCCCCAGGGCAGCCAGGGAACGCTCCACCCGCTCGGCCTGGTGGCCCACGATCAGCAGTTGGCGTTCCGGGCCTAGGTGGCGGCAGCTGGCCAGCACCCGTTCCACCAGGGTGGCGCCGGCCAGGGGCTGCAGCACCTTGGGCAGGTCGCTCTTCATGCGGGTGCCCTTTCCGGCGGCCAGAACGGCAACGGCGAGCATCGGATTCGAGCGACTGCGGCGGAATCTAGGTGCCTGTCACGCACCCTTCTCGGGGGATCTAGAATCGAGCGGGATCGGTGCGACAGGTAAGAGCGGCAGGAAATCCGAAAATCGGATACTCGGGGCTTGCCAGGGTCGATCGGGGTGACAACAGTCCCCGGTTCGGCCGTCAATTTGTTGCCTGCAGACGTTCTACTTCATTCGTCGTGTTTCCATCCCCCAGCGCTTGCGCCAGGCGCTGCTGGAGGTGCGTTCGCCGCGGGCCAGGGAAGCTGCCTGGGCTTCGCGCCGGTCGGCACGAATGGCGGCGGCATCGGCTATGCGGCTGGGGTCGCGGTAGGGCTCGCCGGCGCTGCTGGCCAGATGCTCGAACTCCATGGCGGTGAGCTGGCGCCAGACGGTTGAAGGCTCCAGCGCAGCGCGGCTGGCCAGCGTGCCACCGCTCCAGGCCCTGCGCTGGTTCGCACTCTGGTCTGGCTTGAGGCAGTCTTCGGCTCTCTCCATACCCTCTTCTGCTCCTTCCACGCCCTCGGCTTCTGCGGCGAGGGCGGAATCTGGTTTTCCCAGCCTTGCACCGTCGGCGGTGGCGAGGGCAACCACGTTGAGATTGGCCAGCCGTAATCCTTCTCTCACCGCCGCTGCCGAGCAGTAGCTGATCCAGCGGCCCCCATCGGCCAGAAGCTCTGCCAGCGATCCCAGGAACTCCACGGTCCAGAGCTGGGGGCAGCGCTGCGGGGAGAAGGCGTCGTCCCAGATCAGATCCACCTGCCCCCGCCGCTGCTCCAGCAGGTGCGGCAGCATCTGCCGCGCATCTCCCCAGAGCATGCGCCCCGATCCAGCCCCCTGCTGCCAGCAGCCTTGCTGCCAGCAGCCCCGCTCGCTGAGGGACTCCAGGGTGTTCAGGGTCTGCGGTTGCCACTGGCTGCGGAACTCCGGCTTGGCCAGAGCCAGCTGCAAGGGCGCCGGATCGAGCTCCAGCCCCCACCACTCCAGCTCAAGCCCAGCCGCTGCAGAGGCCTCAAGCAGGGCCGCCAGGTTGGTGCCGGTGCCCACGCACACCTCCACGACCTTCAAACGCTGCCCCTGGCAGAACCGCTCCAGCTGCGAGGGCTGCACAAACGTTTCCTGTGCTTCTCGCAGGGCACCGCGGCCGCTGTGGAAACCCTCGCCGAAGCTCGTGCTCCAGAGACTGAAGCTGCCATCACCGCCGTGGCGGATCTCGAGATCCCCGGGTGCCAACGCCACCGCGTCGCTGGTGGCGGTGGAGCCGGCTTGGGCGGCGCTGGCATGCCCCTCGGCATGCCCCTCGGCTGGCGCCTCAGCGCCGCAGGCGGGCCAGGTCATCCCAAAAGCCGGGGTACGACACCGCTGCAGCGGCGCTGTCATGCAGGCGGGTGTCGCCGCTGGCGACCAGGGAGGCCACCGCCAGGCTCATCGCCACCCGGTGGTCGGTCTCGCTGTCCACCTCGGCACCATGCAGGGTGGTAACGCCTTGGATCGTAAGGCCATCGGCGTGTTCCTCCAGGCGGGCGCCCATGGCCCCGAGCTGCCTGGCCATCACCGCCAGCCGGTCGGTTTCCTTCACCCGCAGCTCTTCGGCGCCGCGGATCGTGCTTACCCCCTCGGCGCAGCAGGCCGCCACTGCCAGCACCGGGATTTCATCCACCAGCCGAGGAATCAGATCGCCGCCAATGGTGAACGCCCGCAGCGGACCATGCTCCACCGCCAGGTCGCCCACCGGTTCGCCGGCCACATCGCGGCGGTTCAACACCGTGATCCGGGCGCCCATCTGCTCCAGCACCTCCAGGATGCCGGTGCGGCTGGGGTTGAGGCCCACGTTCTCCACCGTGAGCGCGGCGCCGGGGGTGATGGCGGCGGCCACCAGCCAGAAGGCGGCCGAGCTGATGTCGCCGGGAACCACCACGGTTTGGCCCCTCAGCGTGTTGCCGGGGGTCACGGTCACCTCGGTGCCGCCCGGGCCGGCCACCACCAGATCGGCGCCGAAGGCCCGCAGCATCCGCTCGCTGTGGTCGCGCGAGAGGGCCGGCTCGATCACCGTGGTGGGGCCCGCGGCGGTGAGGGCGGCCAGCAGCAGGGCGCTCTTCACCTGGGCCGAGGCCACCGGTGTGCGGATCGTGGCGCCGTGAAGCTGCCGGCCGGCGATCGCCAGCGGTGCCAGGTTGCCGCCGCCTCTGCCAGCGATGGTGGCGCCCATCTGGGCGAGGGGGCCACCGACCCGTCGCATCGGACGGCGCCGCAGCGAGGCGTCGCCCGTGAGCACAAAGTGGCGCCCAGCCCGACCGGCTAGCAGACCCAGCATCAGCCGCATCGTGGTGCCGGAGTTGCCGCAATCCAGCAGGTTCTCGGGTTCGCGGAAGCCATCGAGGCCCACGCCCTGCACGATCACCTCGCGGCCCGCCTCGATCGGGCTCACCGCCACCCCCATCGCCCGCAGGCAGGCGGCGGTGCTGAGGGGGTCTTCGGCCGGCAGCAGTCCCTCGATGCGCGTTTCACCTTCAGCGATGGCGCCGAACAGCAGGGCCCGGTGGGAGATCGACTTGTCGCCCGGCACTCGCACCTGCCCCGCCAGGCTCCCCGGCGCACCCGGCAGCAGCAGTGGGGCCTGAAGGTCGGAGGGGGCGAGGGTCACACCGGCGGGTCAGAACCGCAGGATCCTATGGAGGCTCCGGCTCAGACAGGGCGGATCCCCGCTGCCCGCAGCGCCGCCGAGAGCGACCACACCTCCAGCACCAATTGGTGCCAAGGGGCGATCGTGGCCATCTCCAGAGCCATGGGCGTTGGAGCCGCCTGACGCAGGGCCCGCGCCGCTGCCAATTCCGCCTGGGCCCGATCAAGCCGGTCTTTCAGCTCAGAGCGGCCCGCTTCTGGAAGCACCCGATCGGGACAATGCTGCAGCAGCACCTGACCCCGGGAGAAGCTCTGCTGAAAGTCGTCGAGCAGGGGGGCCAGCACCTGCTCCAGGAGCTCTCCGGCAGATTCGGGGGTGGAAGGCTCGGCATCCATGGGCCAAGACTAGGAAGCTAGCGGGCGAGCCGTTTTCAACCCGCTGGCGGGAGATCCGACCCGCTGGCGATCGCCTCATCCGAGCAGCAGCCCTCCCTCGTCGCTCAGCTCGGCGCTGACGCTGCGCAGGTCGTAGAGCAGCTCGGCCAGGGTGCAGCGGAAGAGCTCCCGCTCCAGGGCGGCGCGCAGCCGCTGCTCCATCAGGGCCGCCACCCGGTCGGCCGCCCCACCCGCCAGCTCGCCGCTCGCTCCGGCCGCATCACTGCCCAGGCCCTGGCCCAGGGCGGCCAGCACATCGGCCAGAGGAATGGCGCTCGCTGGCCGGGCCAGCCGGTAGCCCCCCAGCCGGCCGCGCCGCGCCTCCAGCAGGCCGGCCCGCCGCAGCTGCAGCAGCAGCTGCTCGAGCATCGGTGCCGGCAGCTCCTGAGCGGCGGCCAGGTCGTTCACGGAGCGCCAGCGCCCAGGATCACCCGCCAGCTCCAGCAGGGCCTTGATGGCATGGATCGCCTGGCGGCCCAGCAGGGGACTCAAGGGTTCTCCTGGTCAGGCGGAGCGTCCGCTCAGGGCGGCCAGCCTGCTGAGGAGGTGCTCAAAGCTGTAGCCGAACAGGGAGGGATCCGGTTCGGAACCGCCTAGATCCGCCAGGCCCAGCTCGGCCCAGCGCCCATCCACCCGGGCCTCCAGCTCGGGGCTGCGCCGCAACGGCTCGCCCCAGCCGTGGCGTTTCTCCGGGCCCACCTTGGTGGTGGCATCGATCGCCAGGCGGCCGCCCAGGCCCAGCCGCTCGCTGGCGAAATCGAGCGTGTCGAAGGGGGTGTCCTCCAGCACGAACAGATCGCGCTGCGGATCCACTAGGGCGCTGATCGCCCAGATCACCTGGCGCGGATCGCGGATGTTGATCGCCTTGTCCACCACCACCACGAACTTGGTGTAAGTGAACTGCGGCAGCGCTGTCCAGAACGCCATCGCCGCCCGTTTGGCCTGGCCGGGATAGGCCTTGTCGATGGCGATCACGGCCAGCTTGTAGCTGAGCCCCTCCATCGGCAGGAAGAAATCCACGATCTCCGGGATTTGCTGGCGCAGGATCGGGGTGTAGATGCGGTTCAAGGCGATCGCCAGCATGGCGTCCTCCTTGGGCGGCCGGCCGCTGAAGGTGGTGAAGTAGATCGGATTGCGGCGCTGGGTGATGCACTGAATCCGCACCAGCGGTGAATCCTCCACGCCGCCGTAGAAGCCCATGTGATCGCCGAAGCGGCCATCGGCCCGTTCTTCGCCGGGGGTGATCGTGCCCTCCAGCACCACCTCGCTGTGGCTGGGCACCTTGAGGTTCACGGTCTTGCACGGCGCTAGCCGCACCCCCTCGCCGCCGTAGAGCCCGGCGAACAGCCACTCGCTCAATTGCACCGGGATCGGGGTGGCCGCCGCCATCACCAACAGCGGATGCACGCCGATGGCGATCGCGATCTCCAGCGGTTGACCCAACGCCGCCGCCTTGCGGAGATGACGGGCGCCGCCCCGCACGCTCAGCCAGTGCACGGTCATCGTGTTGATCGACTGCTGCTGCAGCCGGTACACCCCCACGTTGGGGGTGCCGGTCTCGGGGTCCTTGGTGATCACCAGGCCGAGGGTGATGATTCGGCCGGCGTCACCGGGCCAGGGGCGCAGCAGCGGCAGGGCGTCGAGGTTCACCGCCTCGCCGCGAAACACCTGCTGGTGGCAGGGGGGGGTGAGGTCCAGGTCGGGAAAGGCGCGCAGCAGGTCCCAGGCCAGGCTGCCGTAGCTTTTGAGCTCCCCCAGCCCCTTGGGGGGCCGGGGCTGCTGCAGCAGGGCGAGCTTCGCGCCGAGAACCTCGAGCTCCTCGGCCCGCTCCATCCCCATGCTCCACACCACCCGCTCCACGGTGCCGAGCAGGTTCACGGCCACCGGCATCGTGGAGCCGATCACATTCTCGAACAGCAGCGCCGGGCCGCCCAGCGCCAGCACCCGATCGGCGATGGCGGTGAGCTCGAGATCGGGATCCACCGGAGCGCTGATGCGCCGCAGCTGGCCACGGCGTTCGAGCAGCTGTAGGAAGCCGCGCAGATCGCGGCCCTGCTGGGCCATCACACCAGACAATTGTCGCGGTGGCGTCAGAGCGCACTATGGCCTGTGGTGACTCCCCCTTGCGGGCGTTGGGGAGGTCGAGCTGGGCGAATATGAAAACTTCCTGCCTCTGAAGCATGCAGCGCTTTGCCCTTCCTCCCATCGGCTTCCGCTCCGGGCACCGCTGCCGGGCACTGCTGCTGGCCCTCGGCCTCGCCCTCGCCGGCCTCCCCTCCAGCCCGCGCCCCGCGGCAGCCTGCACTCGCGTGCTCTACACCTCCCCGGATGGCACGGTGATCACCGGGCGGAGCATGGATTGGTCGGAGGACATGCGCTCTAATCTCTGGGCCTTCCCCCGCGGCATCGCGCGCGATGGCGGCGGCGGCGCCCGCACCCCCCGCTGGCGCTCCCGTTTCGGCAGCGTGGTGGTGAGCGGCTACGACATTGGCAGCGCCGAGGGCATGAACGAGAAGGGCCTGGTGGCCAACCTCCTTTACCTGGCGGAATCCGATTACGGCCAGCCCGATGGCAAGCCCGTGCTCTCCATTTCCCTCTGGGCCCAGTACGTGCTCGATCAGTTCGCCACGGTTTCTGAGGCGGTGGCCCACCTGCGCAAGGAGCCCTTCCGCGTGGTGGCTCCCACCCTCCCCAATGGCAAAGGCGCCCAGCTGCACCTTGCCATCTCCGACGCGACGGGAGATTCGGCAATTTTTGAGTACATCGGGGGCCGCCTGGTGATCCACCACGGGCGCCAGTACGCGGTGATGACCAACTCCCCCAGCTTTGATCAGCAGCTCGCCCTCAACACCTACTGGCAGACCGTGGGCGGCAGCAGCTTCCTTCCCGGCACCATCCGAGCGGCCGATCGTTTCGTGCGCGCCTCCTTCCTGCTCGCCGCCCTGCCTCGCCAGGCCGATCCCGCCTTCATCAGCGCCGTGCCCGGTCAGAGCTTCCCCTTCCAGGCCCTTGCTGGCGTGCTCGGGGTGGTGCGCAGCGTCAGCGTTCCCCTCGGTATCACCACCCCCGGTGCCCCCAACCTCTCCTCCACCATCTGGCGGGTGGTGAACGATCAAAAGCGGCGGGTGCTTTATTTCGACGCCGTCACCTCCCCCAGCCTCTTCTGGGTGTCGCTGGATCAGCTCAACCTCGCCGCCGGCGCCCCCGTGCGGCGGCTGGCGCTGACAGGTGGGCGGATCTACGGGGGTGAGACCGCCGCCAAGTTCGAGCCGAGCCCCTCCTTCGCCTTCGCGCCCGCCTCCGGTTTGCCGACGCGCCCGAAGCCAGGCCTGGTGCCGACCGAGCGGCGCTGAACCCAGGGGGCTGGGGTCGACAGCGCAGCCGGTTCGCTCTGCCACACTCGGCCCAGCCCCCGGCGCGATCCATGAACATCTCTTACTTCCACACCTCCGAAGCGGTGCCCGCGGTGTTGCCCACCGCCGAGGGCGGACCGGATGCGGCCGTGGTGATCGATGTGTTGCGGGCCACCACCACGATCGCCTGGTCGCTCGAGAACGGTGCCGAGGCGATCCAGGCTTTCGCCGACCTCGCTGAGCTGGAGGCCGCCGCCGCCGCCTGGCCAGCCGAGCAGCGGCTGCGGGCCGGCGAGCGCGGCGGCCAGCGGGTGGAGGGCTACGAACTGGGCAATTCCCCTCTGGCGGTGACGCCGGAGCTGGTGGGGGGCAAACGGATCTTCATGAGCACCACCAACGGCACCCGCTCCCTGGCGGCCGTGCGGGAGGTGCCGCTGCTGCTCACCGCCTGTCTGCCCAACCGCACCGCCGTGGCGCGCCGCCTGATCGAACGGGATGCCCAGCAGGTGTGGATCGTGGGCAGTGGCTGGGAGGGCGATTACTCCTTGGAGGACACCCTGGCGGCAGGGGCCGTGGCCTCGGCGGCGATCGAGCTGGCGGTGGCCCCCCACCGGGGGGTCACCTGCGCCAACGACGAGATGCTCGCCGCCCTGGCTCTCTGGCAGCAGTGGCGCCACGACACCGAAACCTGCCTGCGGGCCGCCAGCCATGGCCAGCGCCTGATTCGCCTCGGCAACCACGACGCCGACTTTGCCTGCTGTGCTGCCGTGGACAGCCTGCAGGTCGTGCCGATTCAGGCGGAAGCGGGGGTGCTGCGCGCCAGCTGAGCTCACCGCGCCCGGCTCTCCGAGTGGGTGTCGCCCGGCAGCTCCGGCTCCCCATGCCCCAACCCTGGCTCGCTCGGGTACGGCCCCTTACAGTTCGCCCGAAGATTGGAGTAACGGTGGGTAGTTTCCTGGCAGCGGCCCTGCAACTCACCAGCGGCTCCGATCCGGATGCCAACTTCGCCGCAGCCGAGGAGCAGATCGAGCTGGCGTCCCGCCGCGGCGCCGATTTGGTGGGGCTGCCCGAGAACTTCGCCTTCATGGGTGACGACCAGCGTCGCCTGGAGCTGGCGCCGGCCCTGGCGGAGCGTTGCAGCCGCTTTCTGGTCACGATGGCGCGCCGCTATCAGCTGACCCTCCTCGGCGGTGGCTTTCCGGTTCCGGCCGGGGAGAACCTCACCTACAACCGCTCCGAGCTGGTGGGCACCGAGGGCCAGCTGCTGGCTCGCTACGACAAGATCCATCTTTTTGATGTCGATATCCCCGATGGCATCACCTACTGCGAATCCGCCACGGTGAAGCCCGGCGATGCGCTTCCCCCTGTGGTGGATGTGCCCGGTCTGTGCCGTATCGGCCTTTCGATCTGTTACGACGTGCGCTTCCCGGAGCTCTACCGCTACCTGGCCTCAGCGGGGGCTGAACTGCTGATGGTGCCGGCCGCCTTCACCGCCTACACCGGCAAGGACCACTGGCAGGTGCTCCTGCAGGCCCGGGCGATCGAAAACACCGCCTACGTGGTGGCGCCGGCCCAGACCGGTGTTCATTACGGCCGCCGCCAGACCCATGGCCATGCCCTGGTGATCGATCCCTGGGGCACCGTGCTGGCCGACGCCGGCCAGGCCCCCGGCCTCGCCGTTGCCCCGGTCGATGGAGGCCACGGCGCGCGAGTCCGGGCCCAGATGCCGAGCCTGCAGCACCGGCAACCGGCATTGTTCTGATCGGTTGATGGGGATCCGGCCCACGCTGCCAGCCCTTGTGAGGGGCGGATGGCGCCCCTGGCTGGGCCTGGTCGTCCTGTTCGGGGCGATGTTCACCGGCCTGCCGGCCCTGGCGGCCAGCAGCCTTTCGGCCTGGCGGGTGAGCCGCGAGGGGGTGCTCGAGCTGCGCACCAGTCCGGGCATCCAGGTCCGGGCCTTCTACGAGGAGGGTCTCGGTAGCAGGGGCCCCCGCATCTGGTTCGACCTGCCGGGGGCCCCCCTGCGGGCCCGTTCGCTCTGGCTCGGCTACAACCTCCAGGAGGTGCGGATCGGCAGGCCCGATGACGGCACCACCCGCCTGGTGCTGGAGTTTCGACCCGGCACGGTGCTCGATCCCCGCCAGCTGCGCCTGGTGGGCACCGCAAGGGATCGCTGGCGGATGGATCTGCCCCCCAGGGCCACGCGCCTGGGGGTTGCGGCCGGCGAGGGTGATTTCGAGTCGGTTCCCCGCGCGCTGGCGGTTCGGCCCCGTGCCGATCCACCGCGCTGGTCCCTGCTGCCCCGGCGCCCCCTCTCCCCGGAGGGCCTACCGGTGGTGCCCCGCGGCCGCTACCGGGTGGTGATCGATCCCGGCCATGGTGGACCAGATCCGGGCGCCGTGGGCATCGAGGGCCTGCGCGAGACCGATGTGGTGCTCGATGTGGCCCTGCAGGTGGCCCAGTTGCTGCAGGCGCGGGGGGTGCAGGTGCTGCTGACCCGAACCACCGAAGTGGATGTGGACCTGCCCCCCCGCGTGGCTCTGGCCAATGCCAGCGGCGCCCAGCTGTTTGTGAGCCTGCATGCCAATGCCCTCAGCCTCGATCGCCCCGATGTGAACGGCATCGAAACCTTCTATTTCGAAGGGGGGGCCTCCACCCGGTTGGCCCAGTTGGTGCAGGACTATCTGCTGGCCGTGTCCCCTGGCACGCCGGACCGGGGGGCCCGGCCTGGCCGCTTCTTCGTGATCCGCCGCACGGTGATGCCCTCGGTACTGGCCGAAATGGGATTCGTCACTGGTGAGATCGACGCACCCCGCCTCAGCGATGCAAGCTTCCGGAGGCGCCTGGCCCAGGCCATTTCCGGCGCGATCCTCACCTACCTGCAGCAAGCCTCTTGAGTCTCCTTGTTGGATTGTTCGATAGCGGCCTGGGCGGCCTCACTGTGCTGCGGCAGGTCCAGGCCCTCTACCCCCACACCCCCTGCCTTTATCTGGGCGACACGGCGCGGGTGCCCTATGGCCAGCGATCAACCCAAGAGATCCGCGCGATTGCCGCCGAGGTGGTGCACTGGCTGCGCCAACAGGGCGTTGATGTGTTGCTGATGGCCTGCAACACCTCCAACGCCCTCGCCCTCGATGTGGCGGTGGCCGAGGCGGGCGTACCGGTGCTGGGCCTGATCGATAGCGTGGCCGCTGCCATCGATAGTGACCGGGTCGGCATCCTGGCCACCCCGGCCACCGCCGCCAGCGGGGCCTACCGCCGCGCCATCCACGCCTGCCGTCCCTCCGCCCAGGTGCGGGAGGTGGGTTGTCCCGACTTTGTGCCCCTGATCGAGGCGGGGAACCTGGAGGTGCCGGAACTGCGGCAGGCGGCCTTCGGCTACCTGGCTCCGCTGCTGGAGGACGGCGTCGACACGATCGTGCTGGGCTGCACCCACTACCCCCTACTGAGGCCGCTGCTCAGCTCGTTGCTCCCTCCGGACGTGCAGCTGGTGGATCCTGCCGTCGCCACGGGCCACCGACTGGGACCGTTACTGGCCAGCCTGGGCGAATCCCCCGAGGCCGAGCGCGCAGCAGAGCCCGTGCTCTCCACTCCGGAGCGCACCACCTATTGCGTCACCGGGTCGGCGGAGGCCTTCGCCACGGCAGCCACCACCTGGCTGGGACAGCGACCCACCGTGCATGGGGTCAACCTGCAGTCCCCGGCCCGCATCCGATGAGTCGGGCCTCCTAGGATCGCGTCACTGAGGAGGTCCCGTGACGACCGTTGCAGAGCTGCTTCAGCCGGTCGAGACCGACCTCGATGCCCTGCTGGCTGATCTGCGCGCCCTGATCGGCGCCGGCCATCCGATTCTTCAGGCGGCCGCCGAGCATCTGTTTGCCGCTGGGGGTAAGCGTCTACGCCCCGGCATTGTGCTGTTGATTTCCCGGGCCATTGCTGCCGACGGCCAGCTCAGTTCCCGACATCGGCGCTTGGCTGAGATCACCGAGATGATCCATACCGCCTCCCTTGTGCACGACGACGTGGTGGACGAAGCCGCCACCCGCCGCGGTGTCGCCACGGTTCATAGCCGCTTCAACCACCGCGTGGCTGTACTGGCCGGCGATTTTCTCTTCGCCCAGGCCAGCTGGCACCTCGCCAACCTCGATGACCTCGAGGTGGTCAAGCTGCTCTCCCGCGTGATCATGGATCTGGCCGATGGAGAGATCCGCCAGGGCCTCTACCGCTACGACACAGGCCAGAGCTTCGAGACTTACCTCGAAAAGAGCTATTGCAAAACCGCCTCGCTGATCGCGAACAGCGCCCGGGCTGCTGGCGTCCTCACCGGACTCCCACAGGAGAAGCTAGAGGCGCTGCACCACTTTGGCCGTCAGTTCGGGCTGGCCTTCCAGGTGGTGGATGACATCCTTGATTTCACCGGCAGCGACCAGCAGCTCGGCAAGCCGGCCGCCAGCGACCTGGCTTCGGGCTACCTCACCGCTCCCGCCCTCTACGCCCTCCAGGAGCGCCCGGCCCTCGCCCGCCTGATCGAGCGGGAATTCAGCGAGGAGGGCGATCTTGAGCAGGCTCTCGACCTCGTACGCGGCTGTGAGGCCATCCCCCGCTCCCGGGCCCTAGCCGAGGGCTTCGCCCGCGAGGCCCACAGCGCCATCGACTGGCTTCCCCCCTCTGAACCCCGCAGTGCCCTCAGGGCTCTGCCTGAGTACGTGCTGAGCCGGCTGTACTGAGGCCGGCTCAGAGGCTCAGAGCACCACCTCCTCAAGAGACTCCAGCATCACGCTTCCGACAGGAAACACTGCATCCTGGGTGGCTTCCGTCAGCAGCACATGCACTCGGCAGCCGGCAGCCGCTGCCGCCATCGCCCCGGCTGGCGAGTCCTCGAAGGCCCAGCAGCTGGCTGCATCAACCCCGAGCCTGGCGGCGGCGATCAGAAACACGTCGGGGGCCGGCTTGCCGGCGCCAAGCTCCGCATCATCGCCATGCACGCGGGTGGCAATCAGCTCCAGCCAGCGGTGGGGGGCGGCCTTGAGCTCCACCGCCGCGCGGGAGCTGCTGGTGGCCAGAGCCATGGGAACCCCGAGCCCATAGCAGTTCCGCACCAGCCGTTCCGCACCGGCCATGGCCGGTGCCTGCGCCAGCAGCCGCTCGGCAATCGGCTGGCGCACCGCCAGCAGAGCCTCCCGGCCGTCGCAGGGATGGCCAGCGTCGCGGATCCAGGCGAGCACCTGATCCGCACAGTCGAGGCGCCGGCGGCCCCTCAGGGCGAGCAGTCGGGCCGGATCGAGATCGGTGTCGAAGCTCCGGGCCGCATCCCGCCAGGCCCGGGCATGCAGCGGCTCAGTGTCGAGCAGCAGACCATCGAGGTCGAACAGGCAGGCGGCGGGATAGGCCATCGAACCAGCATGGCGGGTCGCTGTTTGCTGCTTGGCGGGGATTCCCGGATGTCAGTCCGGATCGGAGTCGGGGTCTTCCAGGCTCGTCTCCAGGGTGGTCAGCAGCAGCACCAGGGCTGAGCGGTGGTCCAGATCGGAGCTCTGCACGGTTTTGATCCACTGCTGGCAGAGCGCCTCGATCCGCAGCAACAGGTCTTGACCATGGCGGAGGTCGCCCATCACCCGCTCAATCCCTTCCCCATCGGTGTCAGGGGGAAGACCCACCACGTAGCGCCGCCCATCGTCTCCCACATAGGTGAGCTGCCCCTCGGAATCCAGGGTCGGTCCGGCATGGGGCGTGATCGGTTGCTCTTCGGCCATCGCGTCTGCAGATGGGACCGCACCCTCCCTAACCAGGGTCTTGGCAACTGCCAACGATGGATCAGGAGGACTGATGGCGGTTCAACTTCTGCATCCGCCAGGTCACGAACGTGCCCACCGGGCTCCAGAGCAGGTAGGGCACCAGCAGCAGGGCGGCCTGGCCCGAGAGGGGAGCCACGATGGCGGCCAGGGCCACGCCCCACACCCAGCCGGCAAAGCCCACGGCGGTGCCGCTCTGCAGCCGGCGGGTGCGGCAGATCAGCAGGGTGTAGCTCTGCACCAGCACTTGCAGACCCAGGTAGCCCAGCATCGGCAACCAGCGCCCCCCCGCCTGCCAAGTGAGCAGGGCCGAGGCGTAGAAGCAGCCGTAGATGGCCATCCAGATCAGGGGGATCCAACGCTCGAAGGTGAGCCAGCGGGGGCGCTGCAGCTTCAGGAACCAGGCGAAATCATCCCGGCCGGGGTTCAGCAGCACCGCCACCAGAACCATCACAGCGGCAATCGCCAGCCAAGCGGGCATCGGCTCGTCAGCGGAGGGATGCCACCAGCCTGCCCTCCCGGGGGCCCTCCCGGCTGGTCGGCTGCCCGTTCCGGGCTTGAATGACCCCACAGCGGCTTCCACGACGCCAGCCCATGTCCCAGGTTCCCGGTTCCTCCCCCGCCACCCCGGCGGAGTCCAGCAGCGACACGGCCCCCACGATCGAATCGGTGCTGGTGGAAGGGCGCAGCTTCGAGCCCCCGGCCGAACTGGCCGCTCGGGCCCGGATCGGTTCGATGGCGGCCTACCGGGAGCTGGCGGCCCGCGCCGAGGCCGATCCCGATGCCTTCTGGGGCGAGCAGGCCCGCAGCGAACTGCACTGGTTCGAGCCCTTCCACACCGTGCTCGATTGGAGCAACCCACCCTTCGCCCGCTGGTTCGAGGGCGGCACCACCAATCTTTCGTACAACTGCCTCGATCGCCACCTGGCCGGTCCCCGAGCCGACAAGACGGCTCTGATCTGGGAGGGGGAGCCGGGTGATACCCGCACGTTCACCTACCGCCAACTCCACGCCGAGGTGTGCCAGGCAGCCAATGCCCTCAAGGCCCTGGGGATCGGCAAGGGGGACTTGGTGGCCCTCTACATGCCGATGGTGCCCGAGGCGGCCATCGCCATGCTGGCCTGCGCCCGCATCGGCGCCCCCCATTCGGTGGTATTCGGCGGCTTCTCGGCCGAGGCCCTGCGGGACCGGCTGATCGATGGCGAGGCGAAGCTGGTGATCACCGCCGACGGCGGCTTCCGCAAGGACAAGGCCGTGGCCCTGAAGCCGGCGGTGGATGCGGCCCTCGCCGACGGCGCCTGCCCCAGCGTGGCGCACGTGCTGGTGGTGCGCCGCACCGAGCAGGAGGTGGGCTTCACGCCGGGCCGCGACGTGTGGTGGCACGAGCTGGTGGAGGCCCAGGCCCCTGATTGCCCGGCCGAGCCGATGGCCAGCGAAGACCGGCTGTTTGTGCTCTACACATCAGGCTCCACCGGCAAGCCCAAGGGGGTGGTGCACACCACCGCCGGCTACAACCTCTGGGCCCACCTCACCTTCCAGTGGATCTTCGACATCCGCGACGACGACATTCATTGGTGCACCGCCGATGTGGGCTGGATCACCGGCCATAGCTACATCGTGTATGGCCCGCTCTCCAATGGTGCCACCACGGTGATGTACGAGGGTGCACCGCGGCCCTCCAAACCCGGCGCTTTCTGGGAGGTGATTCAGAAGCACCGCTGCACGATCTTCTACACCTCCCCCACGGCGATCCGCGCCTTCATGAAGAGCGGCCGCGAGGTGCCGGACCAGTACGACATGAGCTCGCTGCGCATCCTCGGCACCGTGGGGGAGCCGATCAATCCCGAAGCCTGGATGTGGTATCGCGATGTGATCGGCGGCGATCGCTGCCCGGTGGTCGACACCTGGTGGCAGACCGAAACCGGCGGCGTGATGATCAGCCCCCTGCCGGGTGCCACCCCCACCAAGCCCGGTTCGGCCACCCTGCCGCTGCCGGGCATCAGCGCCGACATCGTCGATCACGATGGGGTGTCCCAGGCGGCTGACCAGGGCGGCTACCTGGCGATCCGGCGGCCCTGGCCGGGAATGTTCCGCACGGTGCACGGCGATCCCGAGCGCTTCAAGAAGAGCTACTGGGAGGAGATCCGCCCCGCCGATGGCAGCTGGCTCTACTTCGCCGGCGATGGCGCCCGCCGCGACGCTGACGGCTACTTCTGGGTGATGGGCCGTGTGGACGACGTGATCAACGTGAGCGGCCACCGGCTGGGCACGATGGAGATTGAGAGCGCCCTGGTGAGCCATCCGGCCGTGGCCGAGGCCGCCGTGGTGGGGGTGCCCGATGAGCTCAAGGGCGAGGGGATCGTGGCCTTCGTGACCCTTGAGACCGGTCGCAGCGGCGATGATGCTCTGGTGGCGGAACTCAAGAAGCACGTGGGTCTGGAGATCGGCCCGATCGCGCGGCCAGATCGGATCCGCTTCACCGATGCCCTGCCCAAGACCCGCAGTGGCAAGATCATGCGCCGAATCCTGCGCGCCTTGGCCTCAGGCCAGGAGGTGAGTGGCGACACCTCCACCCTGGAGGATCGCTCGGTGCTCGATGCCTTGCGGGTGTGATCCTTGGCCGGGGGGACATGCTCAATCCGGCTCAATCCGGCCACTGCCAAAGCAAAAGCTCCGATGGATGACCAGCGGGGCTTTCGATTTCTAGGTTCAAGCGGCGCGAAGCAGGGGCGTGGAGGGCAGGGTGTGGAGATAAAGAAGCCAAAGGCTGCCAATGCCGGTGATGCCCACGAAGATCCACTGCCAGTCTTTGCCAGCATCGCGCAGGCGACGCACCGCTAGGGAGAGATGGGGCACTAGCTCAGCAATCAGATAAAGGTTGGCCAGCAAACCGATGAACGGCACGAAGCTGCCCACGATGTTCAGGACCAGAAGAAGAATGAAGCTCGCCAACACAAACCACCAGTAATCGCCGCGATCGGAGCGGCCGGAGTAATCG
>JAPLIE010000187.1 GCA_026389265.1 Cyanobacteriota bacterium
ATTCTTTTTCATCATGGCTCGCGAGAAGTTCGAGAGGAACAAACCCCACGTCAACATCGGTACCATCGGCCACGTTGACCACGGCAAGACCACCCTCACCGCCGCCATCACCAACGTGCTGGCATCGCTCGGTCAGGCCAAGGCCCAGGCCTACGACGACATCGACGGTGCCCCTGAAGAGAAGGAGCGCGGCATCACAATCAATACGGCTCACGTCGAATACGAGACCGGCAATCGTCACTACGCGCACGTCGACTGTCCCGGCCACGCCGACTACGTGAAGAACATGATCACCGGTGCCGCCCAGATGGACGGTGCCATCCTCGTGGTGGCCGCCACCGATGGTCCGATGGCCCAGACCAAGGAGCACATCCTGCTGGCCAAGCAGGTGGGAGTGCCCGCCTTGGTGGTGTTCCTCAACAAGAAGGACATGGTCGACGACGAGGAAATCCTCGAACTGGTCGAACTGGAGATGCGTGAACTGTTGAGCAGCTACGACTTCCCCGGTGACGACATCCCCGTGGTGGCTGGCTCCGCTTTGAAGGCTCTGGAGCACATCCAAGGCGGCGGCAAGGGCATCCGTGGTGAAAACGAGTGGGTCGACAAGATCCTCGACCTGATGGATGCCGTGGATGAGTCGATCCCCGAGCCCGAGCGCGAGATCGATAAGCCCTTCCTAATGGCGATCGAAGACGTGTTCTCGATCACCGGCCGCGGCACCGTGGCCACCGGCCGGATTGAGCGCGGAAAAGTGAAGGTGGGTGAAACCGTGCAGATTGTGGGCATTAGGGACACCCGCGAAACCACCGTGACCGGCGTGGAGATGTTCCGCAAGTTGCTCGACGAGGGCATGGCTGGTGACAACGTGGGCCTACTGCTGCGCGGTATCCAGAAGGAAGACATCGAGCGCGGCATGGTGCTGGTGAAGCCCAACTCGATCAAGCCCCACACCAAGTTCGAGGGTGAGGTGTACGTGCTGAAGAAGGAAGAGGGCGGCCGCCACACTCCCTTCTTCGCCGGTTACCGGCCACAGTTCTACATCCGCACCACGGATGTGACCGGTCAGATCACCGCCTTCACCGCTGACGACGGCAGCAATGTGGAGATGGTGATGCCCGGTGACCGCATCAAGATGAGCGCCGAGCTGATCTGCCCGGTCGCCATTGAGCAAGGGATGCGCTTCGCCATCCGCGAAGGCGGTCGTACCATCGGTGCCGGAGTGGTTTCAAAGATCGTGGCGTAAGGCTCCAAAGCCTCTGCCGGGAGGAGCCTTCGGGCCCTCTCGGCCCTCTCCGCATCACACTTCAATTCCGGTTTGCTGCATCCGCTCGGATCACGCGAATGATCACCGCCTGCCGTCAGTTGGGCAGTTGATCCTTTTCCGCTCCGATCGTTGCTTCCGTTTTCAGCACCTCGACAACCCGACCTGCAGGGCTGACCGTCGCACCTGCGGCCACCCGTTCTGGTTCTTCCCTCTTCTCGATTCCCATGGCCTCCGCCCTTGCCCAGCAGAAGATCCGCATCCGTCTCAAGGCGTTTGATCGCCGCATGCTGGATCTCTCCTGCGAAAAAATCATTGAAACCGCTGATCACACGGCAGCTACGGCGATCGGGCCGATCCCCCTGCCCACAAAACGCAAAATCTATTGCGTGCTGCGCTCCCCCCACGTGGACAAGGACTCCCGTGAGCACTTCGAAACCCGCACCCATCGCCGCATCATCGACATCTACAGCCCTAGCTCCAAGACCATCGACGCCCTGATGAAGCTCGACCTTCCCAGTGGCGTGGATATCGAAGTGAAGCTCTGACCTAGTTATTTCCTCCGGCTGGGTCTCAACCTGTTGCCGGTGAACTCGCTCGATCGCCCGGTCCCGATCGGGCCACGCCTGGCGGGTGGGCCAACCCTGGCCATATTGCTGGCCGCATAGTCTGTGACCCCTGTCGCCATCCCGGCGGCAGGGGCTTCTTTCTAGGATCACTCAAGTCATTCGTGCCTGCCCTTGCCCACCCCACCCCCGGTCACCCAGTGCCCGAGCAGGGTCCTGGTTCCTGTTGCCGGATGGGTGGCATGAGCGACCTGGCCGTCAGGGAACTGCCCCTGTTCCCTCTCCCGGATGTGGTGCTCTTCCCCCAAGAGGTGCTGCCGCTTCACATCTTTGAACCCCGCTACCGCATGATGCTCCGCACCGTGATGGCGGAAGATCGCCGTTTCGGTGTGGTCCGCTGGGATCCCCAGGAGCAGCGCATGGCCGATGTGGGCTGCTGTGCCGAGATCCTGCACTGCCAGACCCAGGACGATGACCGCAGCAACATCGTGACCCTCGGCCAACAGCGGTTCCGCATTCTCGACATCGTTCGCGAGGCGCCGTTCCGGGTTGGCATGGTGAGCTGGATCGAGGACAGCGTCAGCGAGAACCACGGCGACCTCGAAGGCCTGGCCTCCCAGGTGACCGAGGCGCTCCGGGATGTCGTGGAACTCACCGGCAAGCTGATCGGCAAGCCCTCCGCGCTTCCCGCCGATCTGCCGGACCTACCCCGGGAGCTCTCCTTCTGGATCGGCTCCCATCTGGGTGGACCGGTGGCCGACCACCAGCAGGCCCTGCTGGAAATCACCGACACGGGTGAGCGCCTGCGGCAGGAATTCACCCTCCTCGACCAAACCCGTCGTCAACTGGCCGCCCGCACCGTGTTGAAGGACACCTTTGAAGGCCTCGGGGATGAGCCAGCCGGCTTCGAAGGGCTTGATCCCGATCAGGGGCAGCGTGACAGCCTCGATGACCGTTGACCATGTCACTGACCCCGTGGGTCCTGGGACTGGCTGGGCTGGCCGGTGCGGCTGCTCTGCTTCGCCTCTGGCAGCGCCGTGATCGGGCCTACCAGGACGCCGCCAGCGTGGCCCGCGCCTACGACCGCTGGACCGAGGACGCTCTCCTAGAGAACCTCTGGGGAGAGCATGTGCATCTGGGGCATTACGGCTCTCCTCCCGGGCCGCGCGATTTCCGGGCCGCCAAGGAGGATCTGGTCCATGCCCTCGTGCGTTGGAGCCATTTCGACGCCCTGCCCCCCGGCAGCCGAATACTGGATGTGGGCTGCGGCATCGGCGGCAGTGCCAGAATTCTTGCCCGGGACTACGGCTTCACCGTGCTCGGCATCAGCATCAGCGCGGCCCAGGTGGCCCGCGCCACAGCCCTCACGCCTCCCGAACTGGCGGGGCACTGCCGCTTTGCCGTGATGGATGCCCTCACTCTGGAGCTGCAGGATGACGGCTTCGATGGGGTGTGGAGCGTGGAGGCCGGCCCCCATATGCCCGATAAGCAGCGCTACGCCGACGAACTGTTGCGGGTGCTGCGGCCGGGCGGCTGCCTGGCCGTGGCCGACTGGAATCAGCGGGATGTTGCCGATGGCGCACCCACGCCCCTGGAGCGTTGGGTGGTGCGGCAGCTTCTCAACCAATGGGCCCACCCCGCCTTCTCCAGCATCCGTTCCCTCAGGTCCAACCTCGAAGCCAGCCCTTATGCGGCGGGCCTGCGGGTGGAGACCGACGACTGGACCACCGCCACCCTCCCCTCCTGGCTCGATTCGATCGCCGAGGGGGTGCGCCGCCCTGGTGCTGTGCTGGGGCTGGGCCCGACCGCTGTGCTGCAGGGTGTGAGAGAGATCCCCACCCTGCTCCTCATGGACTGGGCCTTTCGCCGGGGCCTGATGCAGTTCGGGGTGTTCCGGGGCCGCAAGGGGGGCTGAGGCCGTCTCAACCCTCCGCCGATCCCTCCGCAAGCGCCAGGTTGGTGAGGGGATAGGCGCCGAACAGGATGAGGTGTTCGCACAGCGGCGTGAGCTCCGCCAGCGCCAGTTCCAACGGGGTGGGGCCCTCCGAAAGCTCCAGGTCCACAAAGAAGATGTATTCCCCCAGTTCACGCTTCGATGGCCGGGATTCGATCCGAGTCATGTTGAGTCCCTGCCGGGAGAAGCAGCCCAGCGCCTGCAGCAGCGCTCCCGGGCGGTTGGCCCGTAGAGAGAAGGCCAGGCTGGCCAGGGGACCCTCCAGCTGTCGGCCATCGCGACGCAACAGAAGAAAGCGGGTGCAATTTCCCGGCACATCGTTCACCGGGTAGGCCAGCAGTTCCAGCTCGTGCTCCTTGCCCGCCTCCAGCGAGGCCACGGCGGCCCGGAACCGGCTGCCCCGCACCAGGCGAGCGGCCTCGGCGGTGGAGCTGGTGGGCAGCTGGAGGGCGGAGCCGAGGTGCTGCGCCAGCCACTGGCTGCACTGCGCCAGGGCCTGGGGATGGGAGAGCACTTCGCTCACGCCCTCCAAGGGGCCGCTACCCAGCAAGGCGTGGCGGATCGGCAGCACCAGCGCCCGGGCCACACTGAGCTCCGGCTGTTCCCAGAGGGCATCCAGGCAGGCGGTCACACCTCCCTCCACGGAGTTCTCCACCGGCACCACGGCGGCGGCGCAGTCACCGTTGGCCACGGCCTCGATCACCGCCCGGATGCCCGGTCGTGGCACCAGTTCCGCCGAGATCCCCTCCAGAGCTGCCAGTCGCTGGGCGGCCTGTTCGCCGTAGGTTCCGACGGGGCCGAGGAAGGCGAGGCGCATGGAGGCGGGGACAGGGAGGCCGATAGGATCATGCCCTGTCGGCCCCCGGCCATGCCCCTGGCCTTCAGCGCCAGTCAGCAGCTGAGTCTTCCCACGATCGAACCGGCAGATCTTTTGCCGGATTACCTCGACGACGAGGCACGTGTGGTGGCTGCCCTGCTTGATGATCGCCAGCTGGTGCCCCTCGGCCCTGGCCATTACCTCTACACCGTGACCCGGGTGCAGGTGTTTCAGCTCCAGGTGCAGCCCATCGTGGAGCTGCAGGCCCGTCACCAGCAGGGACGCTTGGAACTGGAGGCCGTGGACTGCCAGCTTGAAGGCCTCGGCTTGGTGGATGACTTCAAGCTTCAGCTCCATTCTTGGCTGCAGGCCACGGACTCAGGCCTTGAGGGCGAGGCCCGGCTAGCCGTAGAGGTGAGTCAGCCGCCCCTGCTGCGGCTCATCCCTCCCCGGGTTCTCGAGGCCACCGGCCGCTCGCTGCTGAGCGGGATCCTGCTGGGCATCCGTCGCCGGGTGGGCCAGCAGCTGGCGGGCGACTTTCAGGCCTGGTGCCATGGCCGCGCGGAAGGTTTTCCGGATCCTTGACCCCTTGCTGGCCCGCCCGCTGCGATGGTCGAGGCCTCGCTCCCATGGGGTGGGTCGTCGCTGTCGATCGCCGCAGCTGCCCTGAGAAAACCCAGAAAGCACTGGCGGTGAAGGGGGGTGGGCCCCAGCTGCCGGAGGGCTTCCTGGTGCTGAGCCGTGCCATAGCCCCGATGACGCTCCAGGCCGTAGCCCGGAAAATGGTGCGCCAGCCTTTCGAGCAGCGCATCCCGTTCCACCTTGGCCAGCACACTCGCCGCGGCGATGGCGGCGCAACGGCTGTCACCTCTAATCAGGGTGCGCTGGGCTCCGCTCCAGCCCCTGAGGGGGAGGGATCCATCCACAAGCAGCATCAGCGGTGGCGAAGGCAGGCGGTGTAAGGCCCGCAGCATCGCCCTCTCGGTGGCCAGCCGGATGCCCCAGCGATCGATCTCGGCCGCACTGGCCTGGCCGAGGGACCAGTGCACCGCCTGATGGCGGATCAGGGGCACCAGCTCCTCGCGGCGACGGGCGGAGAGCTTCTTGCTATCGGTGAGGCCGGCGCTCACCAGCGGCGGGAGTGATGCCGTTGGCAGCACCACCGCCGCAGCGAAGACAGGACCGAACAGGCAGCCCCGCCCCACCTCATCGACCCCGGCACAGCTGCAAGGATCGTGGCCTGCCCAGGGATCCCCCTCAAACGGAGGCGGAGGAACGGCGGCGACGGCGGCGGGGCTCACCGGAGGCATCGGATTCTGCGGCGGTATCGCCGTCCTGGGGTTCGGCTCCGGCGGCCTGGCGGTGGGCCGGCACCGCCGCACGCTGGCCGCGGCCGCCGCCTGTGCTCCGATGCACGGGAACATCCACGGTGAGGAGTTCGAAGGGCCTGGCGGATTCCTCCGGCACAAGGGGAAGGGGGGTGATCTCCACAAGGGGGATCTCCATCAGGGTGTCCAGGTCGGCGCCTTGATCTGTGGGCGCTTCCGTGGATCCCTGGCGGCCTTCGCCGCTACCACGACCCCGGCGACGACGACGGGAGCCGCTCGCCGCCAGTTGCTGCCGCGCCTCCTCCACCACCGCTTCCGGATCGGATCCCGGCCGCACGATCCTCACCACCAGGTTGTCGGCAGCGGGCGGGGATTCGAGCAGCAGGGCAGGACTCAGGCCCATCCAGCCGTACACCAGTTCCTGGGTGTCATCCATAGGAACCGCTACCACCTCGGGCTCCTGACGACGGGGGCCCTGGTCGGGGCCGTTTTCCTCGGCCGGGGAGAGGAGGCTCTCCTCGGCTGATGCCAAGGATTCGCTCAGGGTGCCCGCTTCGCTGCCATCGCCACCGCGACCGCCCCGGCCGCCTCGTCGGCGCCGGCTGCCGCTGCTTGCCTCCAACGCCACTGGACTGGTCACCTCGGCCCGGGCGGAGGCGGCGGAACGCACCAGCCCCGACACGGTGGCCAGGGGTTGCAGGGTGTCCCGACCGGGCAGCACGGCCACATGGCCCAAGCCCCCGCAGCTCGGGCAGGCCCGGCCAAAGAGTTCGTAGATGTTCTGGCCCTGGCGTTTGCGGGTGAGTTCCACCAAACCAAGTTCGGTGAGCTGGGCAACCTGGGGTCGGGCCGAATCGTGACGGATCGCCTGCGTGAAATGTTCAAGCAGCTGCAGCTGGTCGCGGCGGGAATCCATGTCGATGAAATCGACGATCACCACGCCGCCGATGTTGCGCAGCCTCAGTTGCCGGGCGATCTCCACCGCCGCCTCGCAGTTGGTCCACAGCACCGTCTCGCGGGCGTTGGCCGAGCGGGTGAAGGAGCCTGAGTTCACATCGATCACGGTGAGCGCCTCGGTGGGCTCGATGATCACGTAGCCCCCCGAGGGCAGATCGACCCGGGGCTTGAGGGCGTCGCGGATGGCGGCGTTGACCTTGTAATGCTCAAGGATCTCGCCACCCTCATCGTGGTGCTCCACCGTGAGGGTGGCCTGATCGGCGCCGAGGAAGGCGTTCACCCGGGCTACCGCGTCGGGAGTGTCCACCACGACCCGCACGACCTCCGGGCTGTAGAAGTCGCGCAGCACCCGGTGGATGAAGTCCTCATCCCGGTTGAGCAGCACGGGCGGGCTCGCGGTCTCGGCCGCCTGCTGGATCGCTTCCCACTGGCGCAGGAGCGATTCAAGGTCGTCGATCAAGAGATCCTCGCTGACCCCTTCGGCCTCGGTGCGGACCAAGAGACCGGAGCCAGGGGGCTTGATCAAGACCCCCAGAGCCCGCAGTCGGTTGCGTTCGTTCTCGCCATCGATGCGCCGGGAGATATTCACCCCCTGGCCATGGGGCTGAAGCACCAAGAAGCGACCCGGCAAGGAGAGGTTTCCCGTGAGCCGGGGGCCCTTCGTGCCGGTGGGTTCCTTCATCACCTGCACCAGAACCTTCTGGCGAGGTTCAAGCAGCTCGGTGATGCCAGCACCGCCCTTGCGGAGCCGGAGGGGGCCGAGATCGGTGATGTGAATGAAGCCGTTCTTTTCGCTCTCGCCGATGTTGACGAAAGCGGCGTCGATACCGGGGAGCACGTTCTCGACGGTGCCGAGATAAACATCACCGATCTGGTAGCGACCTTGGGCGACGATCAGTTCGTCGACCCGTTCGTCGCTGAGCACCGCCGCGATCCGCAGGTGCTCAGCGATGACGATCTGCTGGGGCATGGAAAAATTCTGGGCTCAGGGGAGCCCTGCCCGGGTGGGCAGGAGAAGGGAGAAAGAACGCAGATTTGGAGTTCAGGGAGTGAACGCATCTGCTTGCAGCCGTGACGCAAAGCACGGAGCTGCCGGAATGGGGCTGGATGCCTGAAGACCTAAAGGCGAGGAACCAGGAGGTTCACCGCTGGTGGTACTGGCGCTCGGTCAGCGCTGTAGCGGAAAGGGAATCACCCGACCCGGGGAAAGCAACGGGGACCGATACCTGCATCGGTGATCAGAGATTGCGATTTCCGGTCACGTTCGTGTAAGGGAACGGATGGGAAACGTCTGGAGGAGGGGGTTCAGAGATAACTCTGTATCCACCAACCAATCTGTTGAATTTAGCACGCCTTCAAACGCAGCTGTTGGCGCCGTACCGAGTCCACAGCCAGGGGACATGCCAGCGTTTCCTCAAGCCAGTGGGCAACCTGGTCGGGGCGCAGGCTGCGGCCTTGGGGGTCGATGGCCGCTTCGAGCTCCAGATCCAGCCGCAGCGGCTCCCAGGCCCTCGAGGCTGCGGCGACTTTGGGCTGGGTGGTGCGCAGGGCTAGCAGATAGGGCCGGCAATCCCGTTCCCGGGGTCGGCCTTTCTTGTCCTGGTCCCGCCAGGGCAGCGTCGGCGCATTCAGCACGGCGTTGATCGCCCGATCCCAGGCTTCGGCCGTCGGCCAGGATCCAACCTCCTCAGGAAGGCCTCGCGGCATCCCCGGCCCGGCATCTTTGGCGCCTTGTCCCTTGTTCGTTGGGGCCGGCCCCAGGCTGAAGCGCCACTGGGCCGCCTCCAGCTCCTGGGAGAGGCTCGGGCCCGCCACCGGCACCACCCTGGCCGAGAGCAGACGGAACTCCGCCGGCAGCACCGCCGCCAGCGCCTGGCGGGCCGCCTCGGGATCGATCGGCGCCGTGAACTCCAGATCAAGCCATTCCCCTTCCCCCTCCACCCCCAGGGGCAGCGGCAGGGCGAGCTGGAGCCGCGGCAGGGGGTGGAAACCGCCGGTGAAGCTGACCGGCAGGCCGCTGCGGCGCAGGGCCCGCTCCAGCATCCGCAGGGTGTCGAGGTGGCTGATCAGGGCCAGGCTGCCCCCCTTGGCGAAGCCGAAGCGCAGCCGGGCCACCCGCTCACTGGCAGGTGCGCGGCGGGGCAGGGCGGCGGGGACCGGCGGCGGCGGAATCACCACGTTGTGCCCCAGCTCCGGGCCGCAGACGCCGCAGCTGCTGCAGCCCTCAAAGGAGCAGTCGGGCACCACGGTGGCGGCCAGGGCCCGCTGCAGATCCTCGGCCAACCAGCGTTTGTCCACCCCGCTGTCGATGTGGTCCCAGGGCAAGCTCTGGCGGCAGAAGTGCTCCAGATCCGCAGCCTGCATGGACTCGGCGGCGCTCCAGCCGCCCATCTCCAAGGCGCGGTAGCGGCCCCCCAGCCCGGCGGCCTCGATGGCGCCGGTCCAGGCGGCGTGGGTGCGCTCGGCCGATTCAAACCAGGCATCGAGGCCAGCGCCGGCCCGCCAGGCCGCTTCGATCACCGGGGCCAGCCGCCGGTCGCCCCGTCCCACGAAGTCCTCCACGGCCGAGAGGCGGGGATCGGTCATGTTGACCTTGATCCCTCGCAGCCCTCGCAGGGCGCCGCGCAGCAGCTCCTGGCGACGCCGGAACTCGGCGGTGCTCACGCTGTGCCACTGGAACGGCGTGTGCGGCTTGGGCGTGAAGTTGCTGATCGTGAGGTTGAGCTCCAACCGGCCCAGATCGCGGCATTCCTGCTGCAGGGAGCGGCAGGTGTCAGCGATGCCGACCACGTCGGTGTCGGTTTCACCGGGCAGGCCGATCATGAAATAAAGCTTCACGCGCCGGTAGCCGTTCTCCATGGCGGTGCGGATGCCACGCAGCAGCTCGACGTCGGTGAGGCCCTTGTTGACGATGTCGCGCAGGCGCTGGCTGCCGGCCTCCGGCGCGAAGGTGAGGCCGGCCTGGCGGGCGCCGCCAAGCACGTGGGCGATGTTGGCGTCGAAGCGATCCACCCGCTGGCTGGGCAGGGTGAGGGTCACGTTTTGATCGGCCAGGCGGTTGCGCAGCTCCACCCCCACCGCCGGCAGGGCCAGGTAATCGCTGCAACTGAGCGAGAGCAGGGAGAAATCGCTGTAGCCGGTGCGCTCCATGCCGGTTTCGATCGCCTCGATCACCGCCTCGGGCTCCACATCGCGGGCGGGGCGGGTGAGCATGCCGGGCTGGCAGAAGCGGCAGCCGCGGGTGCAGCCGCGGCGGATCTCCACGGTGAGGCGATCGTGCACCGTTTCGATGTGCGGCACCAGCCCCATGGCGTAGTGGGGCATGGGAGTAGCGGTGCGGCGCAGGATGCGGCGGGGCAGCCCCGGCTCCAGCGGCTCCACGGCCACCCCATCGGCTCCGGGGGCATAGAGCGAAGGCACGTAGACCCCCGGCACCTGGGCCAGATCCCGCAGCAGCTCGCGGCGGCTGAGGCCGGAAGCGCGGGCTTCGGCCACCACCAGGCCGATCTCGGGCAGGAGCTCCTCGCCATCGCCGAGGGCAATGAAATCGAAGAAGGCGGCGAAGGGTTCGGGGTTGCTGGTGGCGGTGGGGCCGCCGGCGAAGATCAGCGGCGGCGCGGCCGGATCGGCTAGGGGCAGATCGCCCCGCTCGGCGGCGCGCAGGGGAATGCCGGCCAGATCCAGCATCTCCAGGATGTTGGTGGCGCCCAATTCGTAGCCGAGGCTGAAGCCGAGGATGTCGAAGGCGTTGAGGCGGCGGCGGCTCTCGACGGCGAACAGAGTCTCGGAGCGCTCCCGCAGGCGTGCGGCCAAGTCGGGGGCAGGCAGGTAGGCGCGGTCGCAGAGCTGGCCGGGAACGCTGTTGAGAATCGAATAGAGAATGATGTGGCCCAGGTTGCTGGCCCCCACCTCGTAGACCTCGGGGTAGGTGAGGGCCCAGCGCACGCCTGCATCGGCCCAGGCGGCGTTCCAGTCGCGGGGGAGCACGCCGAGCTCATTGCCCAGGTAGCGGGCCGGCTTGAGGATGTCGGCTCCGATCAGGGCCGCGAAGTCGATGGGCTCGCGGGACTGGCTGGCTGCGAGGAGCACGGGGACCGCGGCAGGGCGAAGCTCCGATCGTATGCAGGCCGAGCAAGTGCAGGCTGCGCAGACCGGCCAAGGACGAGGCCTTAGAACCATGCACATTTGGAATTACGCTGTAGGAATGCATGGTTACTTCTCCAGGGATGCGGGCGCGACGCTGGCAAAGACCCTGGCAAGGGCACCTGCGGCCCTGCTGCTCGGCCCCCGCCAGTGCGGCAAATCAACCCTGGCCAGGCAGCTGCTGGCCCAGCGGGGCGATGCCGTGATCCTCGATCTGCAAGACCGGGCCGATCGCGCCCGACTGCAGGAGCCGGAGCTGTTCTTTGAAGCCCATCACACCAGCTGGTCTGCCTCGATGAGATCCAGCTGCTGCCGGAGTTTTTCAGCCTGTTGCGTGCCGAGCTCGACCTGGTGCTGGGGCGAGGCCGGCTGAGACGGGTCTACGAGATCAAACTGTCCAAAGCGCCAAGGGTGTCCCGGGGCTTCCATGAGCTGGTGGGGCAGCTGCATCCGGAGCGCGCCGAACTGATCGCGCCGGTGGATCAGGCCTTCGAAGCCCGGCCGGGCATCTGGGTGCGCCCGCCCCTGCAGGCCAGCAGCGCCGAGAGGATCTGAACGGTTGGGTCCCAGGCGGCACCGGCGCCATAGGACAATCCGGCGATCCGACAAGGCGCAAGCCGCCCTCTTCGCCATGGTCCAGGTCAACGGCAACTACCTCAAGCTCAAGGCGGGCTATCTGTTCCCCGAGATCGCCCGGCGGGTGAAGGCCTTCAGCGAGGCCAATCCCGAGGCACCGATCATCCGGCTCGGCATCGGCGATGTGACCGAACCATTGCCGGCGGCCTGCCGCACCGCGATGAAGGCGGCGGTGGATGAACTGGGAACCCGGGAGGGCTTCCACGGCTACGGGCCGGAGCAGGGCTACCTGTGGCTGCGCGAAGTGATCGCCCAGCAGGATTTCCAGGCCCGCGGCTGCCAGGTGAGCGCCGAGGAGATCTTCATCTCCGATGGCTCCAAGTGCGACAGCAGCAACATCCTCGACATCCTCGGCGAGGGCAACCGCATCGCCGTGACCGACCCGGTGTATCCGGTGTATGTGGATAGCAATGTGATGGCGGGCCGCACCGGCGAGGCCGACGCCACCGGCCGCTACGGCGGCCTTACCTATTTGCCGATCACGGCGGACAACGGCTTCACCGCCCCGATCCCCACTGAGCCGGTGGACCTGATCTATCTCTGCTTCCCCAACAACCCCACCGGCGCGGTGGCCACGAAGGAGCAGCTGCAGGCCTGGGTGAACTATGCCCGCGCCCACAAGGCCCTGATCCTGTTTGATGCCGCCTACGAGGCCTTCATCAGCGACCCTTCCCTGCCCCATTCGATCTATGAAATCGAGGGGGCCCGCGAGTGCGCGATCGAGTTCCGCTCCTTCTCCAAGAACGCCGGCTTCACCGGCACCCGCTGCGCTCTCACCGTGGTGCCCCGGGGGCTGATGGGCACGGCCGCCAACGGCGAGGCGGTGGAGCTGTGGGGGCTATGGAACCGGCGCCAGTGCACCAAGTTCAACGGTGTGAGCTACATCGTGCAGCGCGGCGCCGAGGCGGTGTATTCACCCGAGGGCCAGGCCCAGGTGAAGGCCCTGATCGACTTCTACATGGGCAATGCCGCCCTGATCCGGCGGGAGCTCACGGCGGCGGGCATCGCCGTCTACGGCGGCGAGCAGGCCCCCTATGTGTGGCTGAAAACCCCGGAGGGGCTCGATTCCTGGGGCTTCTTCGACCACCTGCTCGGCCAGGCCCACGTGGTGGGCACTCCCGGCAGCGGCTTCGGCGCCGCCGGCGAGGGCTACTTCCGCCTCTCGGCCTTCAACAGCCGCGCCAACGTGGAAGAGGCGATGCGGCGGGTGCGTTCCCTCTGAGGTTCAGGCCTAGAATTTCAGCGCCTGTTCAAGCGGCCGAGAGGGTTGCCGCCCCGCAGGTTGGTGGCGCGCCGGCCCCGGCCCGCGCCTGGCCACGCTCCGCGCCCTCTCCTTGTTTCTGTGAACGGCCACCCGTGATTTCCAGCCTCCTTCCCGCAGCAGCAGCACCGGCCACCAGCGGGTGGCAGCCCCTGGGTGGCATCAGCTTCGCCTCCAGGGCCATCGCTACCCCGGGCGCGAACCCCGGCGGCGCCGCCGTGCTCGATAAGGCCCCGGAGCGGGTGCGCAAGCCCTCGCCCCGCTACAAGGTGCTGCTGCATAACGATCCCGTGAACACCATGGAATACGTGGTGGCCACCCTGCGGCAAGTGGTGCCGAGCCTCAGTGAGCAGGATGCGATCGCCGTGATGCTCGAAACCCACAACACCGGCGTGGGCCTGGTGATCGTGTGCGACATCGAGCCGGCGGAGTTTTACTGCGAAACCCTCAAGGCCAAGGGGCTCACGAGCACGATCGAGCCGGAGAGCTGAGCGGCATGGGCCCGGAAGCCCCAAAGGCCGGTGCGCCGGGCGCGCTGCCCCACTCCTTGCGCTGGTGGAGCACGGTGCTGTACCCCACGGCTCTGGTGGGGGTGTTTCTGGGCATGCAGCTGCTGCTTGGGTTGGTGGGTGTGCCACTGGCCGCTCAGGCCTCCCTCGCGGCCCTGCCCGCCGTGCTTGCCCTGCTGGTGAGCCTTCCTGGTCGGCTGCGGCGGGCCTGGGGGAGCAGCGAACCCTGGCGGAACCTGGGGGTGAGAGCAGCGGCGCCGGCCGTGGCGAGGGCCTTGCTGCGCGGCATGATCAAGGCGGTGCTGCTGCTGGGCCTAGTGGCCGCCGGCCTTGCCATGGCCGGCCAGCTGAGCTGGATGCCGCGGCTCACGGCACCGCTGCTGCTCAACGCCCTGCTGCTGGGCCTGGGGGTGGGCTTTGCCGAGGAGCTGCTGTTTCGGGGCTGGCTGCTGGGTGAGCTCAGCCTGCTCCTTGGCAGGCAAAGGGCGCTGTGGCTTCAGGCGGCGGTGTTCAGCCTGGTGCACACCCGCTTCAACCTGCCGCTGCTGCAGTTGCTCGGGCTGCTAGCCGGACTGCTGTTGCTCGGGTTGGCCCTAGGGCTGCAGCGCCGGGCCGATGGCGGGCTGCTGTGGGGCGCGATCGGACTCCACGGCGGCCTGGTGGGCGGCTGGTTTCTGCTGGTGCAGGGGCTGGTCCAGGTGAGCGCCACGGCACCCAGCTGGCTGATCGGTCCGGCCAACCCGATCGGTGGGTTGCTGGGCTGGCTGGGGCTGGGGGGGCTGCTGCTGGCCAGACGGCGGTGGTGGTGAGGCCCGGATCGCTGCCCCCCACTTAAGCCCCATCAAAAAAACCATCCCGAATCGCGCGATTCGGGATGGTTTGCCCTACGGATGTCTCAGCAAGCGCCGAGCCAGGCTTCAGAAAACCAAGAAATCGGTATTCGCCAGAGTGGTGGTTGATGTGCCATTGAGGGTGGCGAACTGGGTGTAACCACCGAGTGTGCCCGCGCCTCCCGCTGCGAAGTAAAGCCCCTTAGTGGTGGAGTCATAGACGACATCCGTGCCGACCGAAGGAGCAGTACCGAAGTCACCGATAGCCAAGGTGCCGGGGGTGAGCCCTGTAAACACCGAGCTGGCCAGCCAGATCTTGTCCGTGCCGAGACCCGTCGCCTTGAAATCGGTGATGGTATCCACATTAGTGGAGGCGTTGAGGGCGGTGGCAAAGACAAAGGCGTCATCGCCAACGCCACCCGTCAGAGTGTCGTTGCCTGTATCACCACTGATCCAATTGGCGGTGCTGTTACCAGTAATGGTGTCAGATGCTTGGCCGCCGGCGAAGAGGTTAATGAAAGTGGAACCATTGACGGTGAATGTACCTGAAGTCGTGAGGGACGTTGACCCCGGGGTGGCCTTCACGAATTTCAAGGCAAGACCGCCACCGGTGAAAACGTTGTTGCCGCTGACTGTGGGGGTGCCTGTAAGGGCATCTGTCATCCTGATGCCATAGCCACCAGCAATGGTATTGAAGGTGTTGGCAGAACTTGTTCCATTGAGCGAAATGTTGCCAACGTTGCCGTAGAGATCGAGGTAGGAGCCATTGGAAGATGTATTGCCAATCAACGTAGCCGTTACGTTCTGCAGGCGGTTGCCTTCAGGGCGAACAGTTGCACTACCAGAGCGAAAGAAATTGTTGCCAGTGATTGAATAACTGCCGTGGTTGGTGGAGTAATTAAGTAGATTTAAGGTGCTAGCAAAACCTTCCTCGTCGAAAGAGCTGCCAGAGATGCTCACCGTACCCGCGTTATTCCAGCTGTGCAGAAACGCAGATCCTCCGGTGGTTCCATTGAAGGGCACCTCGAAAATTGCTAAGTGGACTTGATTCTGGCGGAATCATGGCTATCATTACGCAATCAGATCTGATTGCGACAGTGGGCCAACGAGGTTTCTGGGATGAGCAACAAAGAGTGTCAAAACTCCAAGAGAAGAA
>JAPLIE010000070.1 GCA_026389265.1 Cyanobacteriota bacterium
CGGCCTGGTGGGCTACTGGGACTGCATCTGCTTCGACGAGTTCGCCGGCAAGGACAAGAAGGTCGACAAGACGCTGGTCGACATCATGAAGAACTACATGGCCAACCGCACCTTCTCGCGGGGCATCGAGCAGCTCTCGGCCGAAGCCTCGATGGTGTTCATGGGCAATACCCAGAAGTCGGTGGCCTACATGCTCAAGCACTCGCACTTCTACGAGCCGCTGCCCGACAAGTACATCGATTCGGCCTTCCTCGATCGCATCCACGCCTTCAATCCCGGCTGGGAGGTGCAGCCGGTGCGCCATGAGCTGTTCTGCACCGGCTATGGCTTTGTGGTGGATTACATCGCCGAGGTGCTCAAGCATCTGCGCACCGAGGACTACACCGGCCTCTACAAAGCCCACTTCGAGATCAGCTCGGAGGTATCAACTCGAGACCAAACGGGCTTTGAGAAGACCTTCTCGGGCCTGATGAAGATCATTCACCCCAACGGCAAGGCCAAACCAGAGGAGATCGCCGAGCTGCTGGAGTTCGCCATGGAGTGCCGCCGCCGGGTGCGGGAGCAGATCCTGCGCATCGACGACACCTTCAAGGCCAACGACTTCGCCTACCGGCCTCTGGCCGGCGGTGATGCAGTCACGCTGCTGACGCCCGAAGAGCAACAGTACCCAGCGTTTGCGGGACTGCGCCCCCTCAGCAGCGAAGCGCAACCCCCTGCAGCGGAAGGCCCCGGAGCAGCAGCCGAGCCCTCTGCGGGACAAGCCACAGAGGCCGCAGGCAAGGCCCAGGTCGCTGCTGCTGCTGAGTCGGTGGCCACTGCTGATGAAGTAGCCAATGTTGGCTCGTCAGCCAGTCACCGCCCCCCTGCCACCGCCCCCCTGCCACCGCCGCCGCAACCTGGTCGAGTTCCTGCCCATGGTGAACGAGATCACCCCCGTAGGCGATGAGGTGACCGTGCGCCTCATCACCGGCTCCGACCAGGAGACGATGGAGAAACAGGTTGAAAATCTCGGCCAGGTGCAAGATTCCTTCGCGGGCACCTGCACCCCTTTCACTTGGGAAATCGATGCCAGCCCCCATTTCCACGCCCGCAGCATCTCCACAGACCACGGCTGGAAGATCAGCCTCGATCGGGGGTTGGACTTGTTCCAATGGTTTGAGTTCTCTCCCTTCAATGCCGCTGCGGTGATGCAGGAAGCCCGGATGGTGAAGGGCTGTGAGGTGAACTACGTCAACACAAGCGCTTGAACCTCATTCATCCTGCTGGGCCACCATCAAGACACGAAGAAGTCCGGTTCCAGCAACAGCTCGACAAATTGATTGAGGCAGGCCAGATCTAGAGGAGTCAAGGGGAATGGGATCGGCGATCGCCCCTCAGTCTTAGGGCACCAGGTTCACCAGCTTGCCGGGCACCACGATCACCCGGCTCGGCGCCTTGCCGACATCGGGCCGATCGCCGGAGAGCGGCCCGAGGATTTCCTGGAGGGTTTTCTGCAGGGCACCCGCGCGGCCCTAGCCGAGGGTGGTCGCCAGAGCCTCAGCATCACCCTGCGGCGCCTCGATGCCGCAGCCCTCGGTGCCCTGATCGCCCTCTTCGAGCGGGCCGTAGGCCTCTACGCCGAACTGATCGACATCGACGCCTACCACCAGCCCGGTGTGGAGGCCGGCAAGAAGGCCGCCGCCGAGGTGCTAGCCCTGCAGTCGCGGCTGGAGGCCCTGCTCAGCGATGGCAGCGCCAGAACCCTCGATGAGCTGGCCTCCACCCTCGGGCTCTCCA
>JAPLIE010000012.1 GCA_026389265.1 Cyanobacteriota bacterium
CGACCTCACCCTGGTGGCGCCGGGCCTGAGCCACCAGGGACGCCTGCGCCTGATGGGAGCCCTTGACGACCTGCTGCTGCCCTGGAGCATCGACCTCTCCCTGCGGCACGAGCTGCCCGAATCCCTGGCTCAGCACGTGGCCCGGGTGGGGCGGCGGCTGGTGCCTGGCTGAGGGTCTGGGGATCGGGGCCGTGGTGGGCCGGCACGGGTGATGGCGATCAGCTCCCTGGCCAGGGCCTCCGCGTCAAACGGCCTGCTCACCGGTCAGATCGTCTTCTCCACGGCCTTTGTCGGCGCCTGTGAGCTGCCCAACTGGATCCAGGCGCCACGCCAGTTGAATGCCTGCCTGGAGCGCTGGATGACGGTCAGCGCCCTGTTCTTCCCCTCCGGGATGCAGACCGCCATCGCCCAGACCCAGCCCGCCCTGGCCCCGGGCCGGCGGGGGGTGTTCCGATGAACCGCCCCATCCCTGCCGGCGACTACGTCGAGCACTTTGATCCCGACCTGTCGCACCACCGGGCCTGGCTGCTGGCGGTGCTGGAGCAGCTGGTGGTCCATGAGCTTGACAACCGCCCCGATACAACTGAGTTTGAATTTAGCAAAGCCATGAAGTTGTACAACTTCATTATCCATTCCGCCATCACTAGTGCTTCGATTGTGACAGCTTCGCTTCCAGTTCGCGCAGCGATTGTTGCGTATACCGATCGCAATGCTTTTTGCCGCTTTGTCGAGTTCGTCCTCTGAAAACTATAATGAATTGGCGACAGGTGCCACTCGTAACTGGTTCAGCCACCAACTTCTTTGGCTAGCTTGATAACAGCGGCACGCCCTTCACCTCCCTGGTGATCGTGCCTAGTGCTGGATCTCCAGCTGCCTTCGCAACTGTGGATGATCTGGTGCTCGGTCAGGCTGCGCCGGCATCGGTGCCTGGCCCCCTGCCGCTGATCGGTGCAGCCACCGCTTTTGGCTTCAGTCGTCGCCTGCGTTCCCGCATCGCCGCCGCCCGCCCTCGTGCCTGAGCAGGAGCGTCGCGCTCTGGCGCTGTTGCTGGCTGTCGCTGCCCGTGCCCTGGTCTGCACGAAGCCAAGACCCACCTCTCCAGGCTGGTGGCGGAGGCGGTGGCGGGCCAAGGATTTGTGATCTGCAAGGCGGGCAAGCCGCTGGTGCAGGTCACCCGGCTGACTGGCGCCGAGGACGCCGCCACTCCCCCCCCCGGCGCCGCCTCGGTCTGCTGGCGGGTCAGTGCTCCGTGCCCGACGATTTCGACCGCATCGCCACCGAGGAGATCGCCGACCTGTTCGAGGGCCAGAGCGCTTTCCGCTCCGCTATGGGCGGGCTGTGAAGCTCCTGCTCGACACCCACCTCCTGGTCTGGGCCATGGGCGAACCGGCCCGTCTCGGGCCTGCCCTGCGGGTGCTGCTGGAGGATCCGCAGCACACCCTGTGCTTCAGCGTGGCATCGATCTGGGAGCTGGTGATCAAGGCGGGTCTCGGGCGCGAGGGGTTTCAGGTGCACCCGTCGCTGTTGCGGCGCACGCTGCTTGATGGTGGTTTCGTGGAGCTGCCGATCGAGGCCGCCCATGTGCTGGCGGTGGCCCAGCTCCCGCCCTTGCACCGCTATCCCGGTCCGGTGCGCCATCAGGGCAGCTTCTGAGGGGTACGGCGCTGGTCACCGTTCATCGCTGGCATGTCCTTGTTGGGCTCCGCTTGAGTCGCAGCTCGCTGCCAGCTGGTGCCGTGTTGGGCCGGTCCCTCAGCCGAAGTGCTGGAAACCACCGATCCCGCTGGTGGGTTCCGGCCACGGTCTGCCGTCGCTCCAGCCGAGGTTCCCCGCTGGACCTTCCATCAGCTCGCCAATCCTTGCGCTGCCGGGCAGCACCTCCAGCAACGCTTCGGCCCAGGTCGGCGCCAGGGCCAGCACCAGCTCAAAGTCCTCGCCGCCCCCCAGGCACCAGGCCTCAGCAGCCGGCAGGCCGGCCATGGCCGGATCCAGCGGCAGGGCGGTGCGCTCCAGCCGGGCCGAGCAATCGCTGCTGGCGGCAATCGCCGCCGCCGCCGCCGCCAGCCCGTCGCTGCTGTCGCAGCCGCCTACCCGCCAAGGCATGCCCGCTGGGCGGCAGCTGATCAGGGCCTGCACCGCATCGAAGCGGGGGAGCGGTCGCCGGTGGGCCGTGACCGCCCGATCCCACAGGTCTGGATCCAGCCGGGCTGCTGGTTCCGCCGCGATGTCGCCCTGAAGAAGGGCCAGCCCCAGCCGGCTGAGGCCGTGGGCTCCGGTGCACACCAGACGGTCGCCGGGGCGGCCATCGCCGCGGCGGATCGCGGCCCAGGAGCTGGAGCCGGGCTTGTTTGCCGCTGCGGACGTGCCGGTTTCTGCATCCCGGTCCGCGGTATGCGCGCTTGCCGGACCAGGGCAGGCCCCCAGCCGCCCGATCGCCGTGACGGCCAGGATCCGCTGGGCGCCGCCGCTGCAGTCGCCCCCCAGCAGCACCCCGCCGTAGGTGTCCAGGGCAGCCCGCAGGCCGCTATAGGCCCCCTCCACCCAGGCCCACGGTGTGAAGGCCGGCGCCACCAGACCAACGGTGAGGCCCACCACCTCGGTGCAGCCCATCGCCGCCAGATCGGAGAGGTTCGCCGCGGCGGCCCGACAGCCCACATCGGCTGCTGCCGTGGTGGCTTCGCTGAAGTGCAGGCCCTCCACCAGCACGTCGGTGTTCACCACCAGAGCGCCCTCGCCGCCGGCGCTCAGCAGGGCCGCATCATCGGCAAACTGGCCTGCTGGCGCGAACGCTCCTAGGCGGCGGATCAGCTCCGATTCGCCTAGGTCCGCCAGGGTTTCGAGGCCCTGCGGACAACCTGACCCAGCGACACCGGCCGTCCGGAGGGCCACCCTCAGGCGTGGGGCTGAAGGTTTTCGGCGCCGTCGATCACCCGCGCCGACACGATCCGATCGTCCACACCCAGTTCGTGCAGCACGTCCATTCCCTCCACCACGTAGCCGAAGGCGGCGTTGCGGCCATCCACCAGGTTGAGGCCCGCCGGGGTGAGCTCGGCCTCGTAGAGGAAAAAGAAAAATTGGGAGGAGCCGTCATCGAGCCGGCCGTCGGAGTGGGCCAGTCCCAGGGTTCCGTAGGTGGCGAAAGGCAGCACCGGTTCGGCCTTGAAGCGGCCGATGTCCTCAAAGGTTTCGTTGTAGATCGGTTCGGCGTCGCCGCTGATCAGGATCTCGAGGGGCACATGGCGCTCCTGGCCGGTGTTGGGGTCCACGAAGCCCATGGCGTCGCCCTCCGGATCGCCGCTCTGCAGCACGTAGAAGTCCTCGGCTCGGTTGAAGGGAAGGCCGTCATAGAACTTTCGCCGCACCAGATCCACGAAGGCGCCGCCGGTGAGGGGAGCGTTATAGCCATCAATCACGGCGGTGAGATCGCCCTTGGTGGTGCTGATCTGCACCGTGGCCCGGCCTAGCAGCCGGGGCAGGGCGTCGAACGCGGCCGGGATCGTGAAGGGGAAGTCGCCCACCAGCAACGCTTCGGCGTCTCCAATCGTGGCCAGGGCCGTGCGTCGGCTGGCCAGGAAGGCATCGCGGTCGCGGGATTCGGCGGCGGCGGCCACCTCCTGGAGCTGGGTTTCGAGCCCATCCAGCAGGGCCGTGGCGCGGGGCAGGGCCTCCGGCGGTAAGCTGGTCAAGATGGCAGCCCGCTGGCCCGTGAGCTGCGACTGGCTGCGGGTCACAACGCTGGCCAAGGGTTTCCAGCGCTTGGCCCGCAGGTCATCGCTGGTGGATTCCAGCCGGTGCTGCAGATCCTGCAGCTGGGATGCCTTGATCGGCAGGGCGTTGCGCAGGATCGCTTCGGGATCCTTCACCGCATTGCCCTGGGGTAGTTCCGCCAGGGCCGCGGGCGGAGCGGTCAGCAGGGCGGTGCCCAGGACCAAGGCCATGGCCAGCATCAGGCTGGTGAGACGGCGGCGAAGGCCGATACGTTCGCCGCTTCGACCAGCTGCGCGCATGGCGTGAGTCCACTGTTCTGAGCGGACTCTGGCACAACCGCCAGGACCCCCGGCGGTGGCTTCCAGGAGTCCCTCGGTAGCCAGACGTACAATCGTTCGGATTCGAACCGCCGGGATGATCTCCAGCAACGACTTCCGCACCGGCACCTCGATCGAGATTGATGGACAGGTCTGGCGTGTCATCGAGTTTCTGCACGTCAAGCCCGGCAAGGGCTCGGCCTTCGTGCGCACCAAGCTCAAGGCGGTGCAGAGCGGCAACGTGGTGGAGAAGACATTCCGCGCAGGAGAGTCGCTGGCCCAGGCCGTGCTCGAGAAGGCCACCCTCCAGCACACCTACATGGAGGGCGATGAGTTCGTGTTCATGGACATGGCTACCTACGAGGAGACCCGCCTCACCGCTAAGCAGATCGGGGATCAGCGCAAGTACCTCAAGGAGGGCATGGAGGTGAGCGTGGTGTCTTGGAATGGCAAGCCCCTCGAGGTGGAGCTTCCCAATTCCGTGGTGCTGGAGATCACCCAGACCGATCCTGGCGTGAAGGGCGACACCGCCACCGGCGGCACCAAGCCCGCGATCGTGGAGACCGGTGCCCAAGTGATGGTGCCCCTCTTCCTTTCGATTGGCGAGAAGATCAAGATCGACACCCGCAACGACAGCTACCTCGGTCGGGAGTCCTGATCCATGCAGCTCGACCACGATCAGCTCCAGCAACTTCTGGCCCTGCTCGGTGAGAGCGACATCCAGGAGTTCTCCCTCGAAGGGGAGGATTTCCGCCTTGAGGTGCGCCGCAACCTCCCTTCTTCCGCACCGGTCACCCTGGTGCAGGCCCCGACCGCTCCTGCTGCTCCAGTGGCTCCCGTCGCTGCCGCTTCGGTGCCCTCCCCCTCGGCGCCGCCTCCGCCGGCAGCGGCCGCCCGCAGTGATCTCCAGGCGATCAGCGCACCGATGGTCGGCACGTTTTATCGCTCCCCCGCCCCCGGCGACCCCGCCTTCGTGGAGGTGGGCAGTCGCATCACCGCTGGCCAGCCGGTGTGCATCCTGGAGGCCATGAAACTGATGAACGAACTGGAGTCGGAGATCAGTGGTGAGGTGGTGGAGATCCTGGTGGAGAACGGCACCCCCGTGGAATTTGGCCAGGTGCTGATGCGGATCAAGCCGGGCTGAGTCGATCGTTTCAGGTTGGGGTTGAGGCGGCCGATTCGCTCCCCAGCTCTAGGGCCGCGGTGATCGCCGCCTCCATGCTGTCCGGTCGGGCCCTGCCCTGGCCGGCGATCGCAAACGCCGTTCCATGGTCCGGCGAGGTGCGCAGGAAGGGCAGCCCGAGGGTGGTGTTCACGGCGGCATCGAAGGCCAGCAGCTTCACCGGAATCAGGCCCTGGTCGTGATACAGGGCCAGGTAGCCGTCGGCTCCGTCCCCCTCACCCCGCCAGGCCACGGCCGCTTCCAGCCAGCAGGTGTCGGGCGGTAAAGGCCCGTCCACCACCACGGTTGGATGGCGCAGGCGCCAGGCCCGTAGGCAGGGCTCCAGCCACTCCACCTCCTCGCGGCCGAGGTGGCCCGCCTCGCCGGCGTGGGGATTGAGGCCCGCCACCACCAGCCGCGGGTTTGGTTCAAACCGCTGGCAGAAGGCCAGCAGCCGATCCAGCTGACGCTCCACGAGTGCCGGATTCAGCCGCTGCGACACCTCGGCCAAGGGGATGTGCGTGGTGGCGAGCAGGGTGTTCAGGCGCCAGCGGCCGTGTGGAGCCAGGGCGGTGAAGAGCATCGAGGCCTCCTCCACACCGCAGAGCTCCGCCAGGCGTTCGGTCTGGCCGGGATAGCGATGGCCCGCCGCCTGCCAGCTGGCCTTGGCGATCGGCGCGGTCACCAGGGCGCGGCAGCGGCCCTCCAGCACAAGCCGCGTGGCCTGCGTGAGCCAGGCGAAGCTGGCGGCTCCCGCCGCCGCCCCCGTCTGCCCCGGGGTGATCGGCTCAGCGAGGGGCAGATCCACCATGCAGATCCCTGCCGGATCGGCCAGGGCGGTGCAGCCCGCCACCTGCAGCAGCCGGTGCTGCTCCTCCAGCCAGCGGCGGCAGCCCACCAGCACCACGGGCGCGTTCAACCCAGCACGGGCCAGGGCCTTCAGCACGATTTCGGCGCCGATGCCAGCGGGATCACCCAAAGCCACAGCCAAGGGACCAGAATTAAGGGGTGATCGGCGCTCCATGCTGTTGTAAGCCTGGATACCCATGCTCCGCCTGCTTTTCGTTGGGTTGATTGTCACAGGAGTGGGCTTTGGACTCCAGCACGGCTGGATCCAACTGAACTGGGATCAGTTCTACCGGGATCTCAGCATCCCCCTCAACCCTTCCGGCCAACCCGACCTGCTGCGCTTCTATTCCAAGCCCAGGCAGTCCTTGTAGCCCTCCCGATAGGTGGGGAAGCGCAGTCGATACCCCAGCCCCTCCCGCAGCAAAAGACTGCTCACCCGGCGATTTTCGCTCCAGAAACTGCGGGCCATCGGGCTCATGGCGGTCTCGATCGCCCCCCACGATTGAACCTCCGGCAATGTGCAGCCGAGCAGATGGGCGGCGTAGCCCAGGGTTTCGCTGGAGGGGCTGGGGGCCTCATCCGCCAGGATCAGGGTGGGCGGACGATGCTGCGCCGGCAGAGCGATGCAATGCAGCAGGGCTCCCACGATGTCATCCACATGGATGCGGCAGAACACCTGCCCCGGTTTGTGGATCAGCCTTGCCGTGCCCTGACGGAGATCCCGGAAGGGGGTGCGATCGGGGCCGTAGATCGCTGGCAACCGGAACACCTGCAGGGGCAGATCCTGGCGCCGCCAGGCCATTTCGGAGGCCAGGCGGGCGCGGCTGCGCTCCAGGCCGGGGGCCTCCGGCGTGGCTTCATCCACCCAGCCCCCCCCGCGATCCCCGTAGACGCCGGTGGTGGAGAGGTAGCCCACCCAGGTGAGCGGCAGGGTCTTCAACAGGCCGGCCAGATGGGTCAGCACGGGATCGGCGCCACTGCCATCCGGGGGAATCGTCACCAGCACGTGGGTGGTGCCGGCCAGATCCTCCGCAGGGGGCACCACACCGGTGGCGGGATCGAAGCGCACCCAGCGCTCACCACCCGGATCGCCCCCGTTGCCAGGGGAGGCCTCCCTGCGCGTGAGGGTCACCGCCAGCCCGCGTTCGGCCAGGGTTCGGCCGAAGCGCTGGCCGGTGTAGCCGCCTCCCAGTACCAGCAGCCGTCCCTCCGGAAGGGGCGGCGTCTCCTCCACCTCGTTCACAGACCCGTTGACAGAAGCCGTAACCATGAGTACATCTGTATCAGTGCTTTGCCAGCCAACCCATGGCCGCCTCGCTTCTGTTTACTTCACGCCTCTCCGCCAGCGCTCTACCGGCCGCCTGGTCTTTGCGGGGCCCCGCCTGCGGAGCCGGCGGCTTCACCCGTCCCGTTTCCGTCCTGGGTGAGGCCGTTCCGCAGCGGGTCGTCCGGGGTCTGAGGGTTGCCGCACCGGACCGCAGGGTGGCGCCCGAATCGGCGATGCCCACTCTTCCGCTGGTGTTGGTGGGGGTGCTGGTGCTGCTGGCGGTGCTGGTGGCTCCGGAGCGTCCCTGGGATCAGGCGGCCATCTGCCAGCGCCACGCCGGGCCTGTCGCCTGTCGCGTCTGGTGACGGAGGTCCGCGCCTGGGGTGTCCTGTGGCGCGGCGTCCGTGATCTCCTCGGGGGAGGCCCAGGCGAGCAGCCGCAGCGCCAAGCGAAGATCTCCCTCGGTCCAGGCTCTCAGGGCCATGGCCCGACGCGGGTCGTAGAACCGCTGGCGTCGATACCAGTCAAAAGCGTCCGCATCTCCTTTCTGACCATTGCAGGCCAGGCAGGCCGGTACGCAGTTCTCGGTCACGCTCAGTCCACCCCGGCTCAGGGGGTGCACATGGTCGATCGATTCGGAGCGGTCTCCGCAATACAAGCAGCGTCCCTGGGTCACCCCATGGAGTGACTGTCGCCATCGCCTCGCACGGAGCTTGGGGCAGAGATCCTCAAGGAAAACTCCATCCCTGGCCTGCATGCGACAGCCTCAGTTGCGGGCAGTTTGCCTGTGGCAGCAGGGATGTCAATGTAGTCCTCGCTGCTTTCCGGCTCCTTGGCCGCGTCTTCGGTCGCGATGCGGTTGGGCCCCACCGGGCTGATCGAGGTGGTCTCCCCCTACGACGCCGTGACCCAGGCCCAGCTGCGTGCGATCCGTCCCGCCGGTACCTGGCACACCCGGCGCCATTGCTGGCAGTTTCCGCTGGAGGCCGCGGCGATCCTGGAGCGTCAGTTGGCTGGGCGCATTCCGCCAACGGCGGAGCTGCAGGAGTGGCTCGCCTGGTTGCGGCAGCCCCTGCCACCCCTGCCTCTCCATCGGGAGTTGGTGCTGGCGGCCGCTCCGGCTGAGATCTTGCCGGATGGGCGGGTTTTGCTGGCCCATCAGCGGGCCGCCGTGCGCTGGCTGCTGGCCCGCCGTGGTGCGGTGCTTGCCGATGCCATGGGTCTGGGCAAGACCCTCACCGCCCTGGTGGCCGCCCGGGCCCTCGTGCGTTTGGCCGATTGCCGCATCCTGGTGATCGCTCCGGTGGGTCTCCATCCCCACTGGCGACAGGAGGCGGCATCCCTGGGCCTGCGGCTTGCGTTGCACAGCTGGGCCCGGCTTCCAGCTGCCCTGCCTGAGGCCGGCACCGTGGTGATCGCCGATGAGGCCCACTATGCCCAGAACAGTTCCTCTCGCCGCACCCAGGCCTTCCTGCGCTTAGCGCGTCATCCCCGCCTGCGGGTGATCTGGTTGCTCACCGGCACACCGATGAAGAACGGCAGGCCGGTGCAGCTCCTGCCCCTGCTGGAGGCGATCGGCCATCCTCTCGCTCATGATCGGCGGCACTTCGAAGAGCGCTACTGCCAGGGACACTGGCGGGACCAGGGGGGGAGAAGGATCTGGCAGGCCAACGGCGCCACCCGGCTGGAGGAGCTGCAGCGGCTGCTGCGGCCCCTGGTGCTGCACCGCCGCAAGGACCAGTGCCTCGATCTGCCCCCCAAGCAGCGTCGCCTCATCCCAGTCACCCTGTCGGAGGAGGCGGCGCTCCGTTTCGAGACCCGGCTGCAGGCCTGCGTCGATGATTACCGCCGCCGGGCGCGACGGGGTGAGGTGCGCCGCGATGCCGAGGCCCTGGCGGTGCTCACCGCCCTCCGCCGCATCGGGTCCCGTGAGAAGGTGCCGCGGGCCCGCGACTTGGTGGCGGATCTGCTGGCCCGCGATGGGCCGGTGGTGGTGTTCACCTCCTTCGTGACCACGGCCCGTTTGCTGCATCGGCTTCTGGGGGGAGATCGGCAGGGGGCGTTGCTCACCGGCGCCGTGCCGGCCGCCCGCCGCCAGGCGCTGGTGGATCGCTTCCAGGCCGGTGCCGTTCCTCTGCTGATCGCCACCTACGGCACGGGCGGCCTCGGGTTCACCCTGCACCGGGCGCGGCATGTGATGTTGTTGGAGCGCCCCTGGACCCCGGGGGACGCGGAGCAGGCGGAGGATCGCTGTCATCGCATCGGCATGGGTGCCATGCTCACCGCCCACTGGCTCCAGCTTGGCGTGGCCGATCAGCTGGTGGATGACCTAATCGCCAGCAAGCAGGAGCGAATCAGCCGTGTGCTCCACGGGGGGCAGGTTCGTGGCCGTCGGGCCTCCCTACCGGTTCTTGTGCGGGAGCTGCTGGAGCGCTGGTGAGGGCGCCATCCCGACACCCAGACCGGCGGAGACGCAGTCGGCTCGGCGGATCTGGAGGTCGTGGCGAAGGATCGGATCCAGCCGTCCGGCCGGAATCCGTCCGGCCAGCTGTAGGGCCTTGGCCAGGTCGCGGCAGGCGGCTTTGTCGTCTTCGGCGAGGGTGTGGAGCAGGTAACGCTCGTTCAGGGGCAACGGGTCGTTCGGATAGGCCGCCACCACCTTGTCGCAGCGCTCGAGCGCCTCCTTCAACCGCTCCATCCGCACCTCGCTGAGGCAGTCGTCGGCGCTGATGCGCCGTTGGGGCAGGGGTTCCTCAGCGCAGGCCGTGAGCAGGCCCGCCACCGCCAGAACCAGAACGATGGGGCGGGCTGCTGGAGCGGGCCCCCTTGAGCGCAGGTGCCGGCGGATCCGGTCTGGAGGGTGCGCTGCCGGAGCGCTCACCAGCGGCTTTGGCTGCCGCCCACGGCCGTTCCCGCGGCTGGGGCTGCCGCTGCGGGTGCTGCCGAGCCTGAGGTGATCACCACGGTGCGCCGGCGGGTGTAGAGATCCCCTAGGTAGCGTCCACAATCGGGAAAGGCATTGGGGTTCTGCACCACCGCTTCAGTGATCATCACGGCGGCATGCTCCGGCGAGGTCTTGAACAGGTTGGCGCCCTGCCGCTTGACCAAGGCATAGGCGGCGGCCCAGCTCACCTCGTGAATATTGCCGTTGTTGCGCATGAAGCAGTAAACCTGCGCGCCCTTGTTGCCGGCGATTGAGGCCTCCGAGCCCTGGGCGGCAACCTGGGCCGGCCCGGGGGCGGGGGCGCCGAGTTCCAGGGCAGCGGCCAGGCCCGCTCCGGCGATTAGGGCAGTGGCCAGTCCACCACGGAGGCGGTGGTGGGCTAGGCGAACACGAGCAAACATCGCGGAAAGCGCCGGACGGGTCGGGGGCAAACCTTATCGAGCCTCGGCCGTCTGTCCAGCCGCGGAGCCTGGGGAAGGACTCAGCCAGAAGGGCCATGGCCGCCACTCGGCAGCACCAGCTTCACCACCAGGGGCAACACCAGCAGCACCGTGATCAGCCGCACGGCGTGGAGGGCAGCCACGGCGGCCCCCACCCCGAATTCGGCCCCCACCAGGCTCATGCCGCTGATGCCGCCGGGTGCCGCTCCCAGCAGTGCCACCACAGGATCGATGCCCAGAAGCCGGCTGCACCACAGGCCCACCACCAGACCCGTCAGCACGAGGCTGAGGGTGATCAACAGGGCCGGACGCCATAGCTGGCGGAGTTCGCCGAGGGCTGCCCCCGTGAGGCCGCTGCCGATCACGGTGCCGATCGCGATCTCCAGGATGGTGCGGGTGCCGAAGGGCCATTGGGCCGGTTCCACCCTGCCGTTGATGCTCACCAGCGCCGCTCCGATCAAGGCCCCCGCCAGCGGGGCCGCCGGGATGCCGGTGCCCAGTGCCAGGAGCCCCCCGGCAAGGCCAGCCAGGGCCAGCAGCAGCAGGTGCCAGGGGTGCGTCATTGTTGGGAACAAGCTGGCCCCAGTCTGCGTGGTGTGTTGTCATGCAGGCCATCCGCTCTCGAGCCATGGCCTCCCCTTCGGTTTCATTCCGGATCAGCCGTAGCGCCGAGGATCTCGCCGTCACGCTCCATCTGCTTTCCCAGCGACTGGTGCAGCTGGAACAGCGGCTCGAAGCTCTGGAAGGCCAGCGGCAGGCCTCCCAGCAGGAGGATCCCGCCCTGGAGAAGAGCCTCGGCAATGCCGAGCGACTTCTCCTGGATTGCCGGGCCCTTCTGGGGGGCGCCCTCGATTCGCAGACCGGGTCCGTTGATCGCTACACCGGCAGGGCCGGATCTCTGATCGATGGCAAGCCGGCCTTCGATAGCGAGGCTCCGGAGGGCCAGGCCCATGCTGTTGAAGGCGAAGACGGTGATGAGAAGGGTGAGAGGGGAATTCCATTGTTCTTGAACGTACCGATCGACAGCGCCGTAGCCTGAGGGCGCGACCCCTGGTCAGTGGTGGCAGAATGGAAAGAAAGTGAGCGATGTCCTACCCCTCCTCCCACGTTTCCGGCCATGCCTCCGGTCCCTCTTTGGGAACCCCCGTGAATCTGGGTTACCGGCGCTGTCATGCAGCCAACCCATCGGAGGGTGAACATCAGCTCGAAAAACTGGAATTCGCCTTGGCGGTAGCCCTCACCCGCGGTGATCTTCAGCGTTCGGAGCAGTTGAGGCATGCCATCGCCGCCTTGGGCGGCAACCAGGAGGAGCCTGGCACCTGAGTGGTGAGTCGAGATTGACACGCACTGCCGCGTGAACGTTTGCTGTTGATAACCCAACCGAGGCCGCCTCAGCGGTCAGGCAATGCGGCTAAGATGCAATGAAGTTGTTGATGGATGGAATCGGATCAACGATTCCGAACCAGAAGATTGACGTCGACTCCGATCTCTTCTGGATGCGGACCGGGCTGACTCCAATCCGTGCCTTCCATCCCGGCCAGACCGGTGATGGTTGTCGTGAATTCGTGATCTGCCGAACCGCCTTCCGGCGCGAGTCCTTACCGGCTCCTGTCTCCATTGCAATCCGTTCTCTCGACCCGCGCGCATTCGCGTGCAATCCATGACTGGCACGAGATCCCTACCCGTTCCTTTTCCCTTAAATCCCCCCCGAGGGGTCCCGAGGCCTGCACCGATTCGCCCCCATCAGGCGGAGGGTGACCGTGACACCCTGCTGTCCCAGGCCTCCCGCCTGCAGGAGCGGGCCAGGCTCAGCGCCCAGGCTGGTGACATCACCAGTGCAGCCCAGTTCATTCTTCAGGCCCTCGATCAGGAGCGCCGGGCCGGTGGCCTGGGTCCCCAGGTGCTCCAGTTGATCAAACCTCGTTAAGGGGGTCGGGGTCGAGTGACGCCGCTGGCTTCGCAAGCGGTTCAGCTGGTTGTTTGCCTAGGGATTCCCGGAGCAGTTCCGAGGGTTTCACGTGAAACCGCTGCTGGAAATCCATCGAAAACAGATTCAGGGAGCGGTAGCCACAGGCCTGGGCGATACGGGTCACCGTTTCTCCGGGCTGGGGCTGCTGTAGCCAGCGGCGGGCACGCTCCAGACGCATGCTGCGGATCCATTGGGTGGGACTGCAGCCGAGCCTCTCCAGGAAGGCGTATTGGAGCGCGCGGCGCGAGTAGTGGCTCCTGGCCTCCAGCTGGTGCAGGCTCAGGGGTTCATGGAGGTGTTCCTCGAGATAGGTG
>JAPLIE010000214.1 GCA_026389265.1 Cyanobacteriota bacterium
AAGGGGAGCCCATCGCCGGCCAGGCCGCCTACGGCATCGTGGGGCGCTTCTCGGCAGCGCCGGTGGATCCCGATCAGTTCGTGCTGATGGATTTCCGCGCCGACCACCTCAGTGCGGCTGAGCGGCAGGCGGAGCCCCCCAGTTTTCTCTATGCCATGGACCTGGGCGAGGGCCGCTTCTTCGTGGAGGAAACCTCCCTCGCCCTGGCCCCGCCGCTGCCCAATCCGCTGCTGCGGGAGCGGCTGCAGCGTCGTCTGGCCCACGCTGGCATCAACGTGGAGGCGATCGAGCACGAGGAGTTCTGCCTGTTTCCGATGAACCTGCCCCTGCCCGATCTCGATCAACGGGTGGTGGGCTTTGGTGGCGCCGCCTCGATGGTGCATCCCGCCTCCGGCTATCTGGTGGGGTCCCTGCTGCGGCGGGCACCGGATCTGGCCGCTGCCATCGCTGCGGCCCTCTCCGATCCCGCCCTCGATGGCGAGGCGGTGGCCCGGCAGGCCTGGGAGGGTCTCTGGCCCCTGGAGCTGCGCCGCCGCCACGCTCTGTTCCGCTTCGGCCTGGAGAAGCTGATGCGTTATCCGGAGGAGCAGCTGCGGGCCTTCTTCACCACTTTCTTCGCGATGCCCCGCGAGGAATGGAGTGGCTTTCTCACCAACACCCTGCCCCTGCCCCGGCTGGTGGGGGCCATGGTGCGCTTGTTTGCCACGGCGCCCTGGAGCGTGCGCTGGGGCCTGATCGAGCAACGGGACCGGGAGCTTGGTCTGCTGGCCCGGGTGCTGGCGCCTTGATGCGGTTCTTGGCCTGATTGCGATCGTCCTTTGCCGACCCGCCAACGATTCCTGGGCGCCCCGCCGTCGCCCAACGGCGTCCACCATGATGCGGGTCTCCAGTCAGTCGTTCGGCACCATGGCCTCGGGCGTTGCCAGCACGGGCATTCCGGCGGAATCCGCCGCGGACTGCCGCACCGAAGTGCTCCAGCTGCTGCGGGATCGGGGCCACCCCGGTTCGGCCGCCGAGGCTCCCCGGGTGCGGGAGCTGCTGCAGCGCCTGGAGCACCTTCAGCCCGCCAACCTGGCCGCCGACAGCGATCGGCTCACGGGGGTGTGGGAACTGCGATGGAGCAGCGGCCGGCAGCCCTATCTCACGGTGGCGCCGTGGCTGGAGAACCTCCAGCTGCTCGATCCGCGGCAGGGCCGGGCGATGAACCTGCTGCGGCTCGCCGGACCGGTCGCTCCCCTGGCCGGCATTGCCGTGCAGGCGCGGATCTCGGTGGAAGGTCTGCAGCGGGTTGGGGTGCGCTTTGTGCGGGGCGGCTGGCTCGGACCCCGGATCGGCGATCGGCGCCTGCAGCTGCTGCGGGAGGTGAACCAGAGCTTCCCGGCCTGGCTCGACATCACCGTGCTCGATGACGATCTGCGGGTCTGCCGCGGCAACGCCGGCACCCTGTTCGCCCTGGTGCGTCGCCCGGAACTGCGGCTGGAGGACTTCTTCGGGGAGCAGCCCGGCCCCGCCGAGGCAGCGGCGGACTAACCCAGCGGCGGACTGAGGCAGCGGCAGGCTGAGGCAGCGGCAGGCTGAGGTTTAGCGAAGGTTTTCCTCATGCCTGCAGCCGGGGCCCTGCCTAAGTTTGGGGTTCACTGGCAGTCTCCTAAGCGTGCAAGCAGCAACGACCGCCGTGTCTGGTTTACCGCCCCCTGAAGCGCCCCCTGTAGCGCTCCCTGCAGCGGCGTCGAAATGGAGACTCTTTCTCAAGGTGCTGCCCCTCACGGCCCTGTTTGCCCTA
>JAPLIE010000130.1 GCA_026389265.1 Cyanobacteriota bacterium
GGGAGGACAACCGTAGTGCCAGTGCATTCCGGTGAATCAATTGGACCTGGGTTGCTGGCGAAGATCCTGCGGGATGTTGATCTCAGCAGGGAGGAACTTGAGGAGTTGCTGTCTTAGGCGGAAATGCCGGCCAACAAGCCCCTCGAGTGGACAGGCCTCCATCAGATCTCTGCTGTGCCACCCCAGGCTCCCTGCCTGCCACTCAGGGGCAGCGTTAATGCATCTCCAGCCGAACGGCCCAGCTGGAGGGGTCCAGTCATCCGGTCCAGTCTCAGCAAGAAATCTGGTCTGATTTTAGCGGCTTTTTCAGATGTTTCTTTTATCTAGAATGCTTGGATCACTTGCGGGCTTGCACAGGCGGTGGATCCCCACTCCTTTAGGGCGTCTCTGATCATTCTCGGATCATTCTCGGATCAATCTCGCCTCGATCTCGGCCATAACATTGGCGACTCCATCTTCGCCGGCAAGCATCTGCTGCAGCTCCCGGGCCCGTTGGCGGACGCTGGGGTTGTCGGCAATGGCCCCCATGCTGATCCGGCGGGCTGATCAGCGAAGAAAAGGCCACCACCGTCGAGTGCGGGAACAGCCAACTGTGGGGGCATTCCCCGGATCGTGGCCATGGTGATGCTCCGGCCAAATGGATCCGGCTCACTTCGCTACCGCCTCCACCAGCGCCGCCGCTGCCGCGCCGCCAAATTCTTTAGGCTCCGGCAATCCCTTGAGGCGTGCCTTCTCGCGGGCCAGCTTGTGGTTCATGTCGGCAGGAATGAACGTCACCGGCTTGCCGGCCCGACGGGCAGCGAGCAGTTCGTCGCGGGCGATTTCGCCGCCGCCGATGCCCACCAAGGCATCGCTGTTGCGCACGATGGCGCTGGATGTGGGCGACAATCCCTTGCCCTGCGGCAGCTCGCCGCCCCAGGTCCTGTCCGGCACGAAAAACACCGTGTCCACACAGGGAGAGAGGGGAACCCGTTCCTGGCGGGCCAGGCTCGAGACGATGCCCAGGGTGTTGAACCCTTTCTCCTTAGCCAGTGCGTAGATCTGGCCCATGCCTTCTGCGGTGCCACCGCTATTGATCAGGGTGCGGGCTGGATCGTGGCGATCAAGGATGCGGCTGGCTTCCCGCATCAGGGCATCGGGATCTTGATAACCGGCCCCCGAATAGCCCTCAAAGGTGAGCACCTGCTTGCCTGTTGCCTTCAGATGGCGGGCGATGGTGGCTGCATCGCCAGTGTGGATATGGGCGGGCCCCTTGCAGGCCAATGGAGCAGCGGCAGCGGGGCTCATGAAAGACCCGGCAAACAGGGCGATGGCGGCTAGGGCCTTGTTCACAGACAGAATCAAGGGCCAGCCCAGGTGTAACTAATGTCGCCTCAGATTAGAGGCAGGAGCCTCAGCCGCAGTCCAGGCTGAGGCGGGTGTCCACACCGGTGGTGGGGTTGGTGCCGCTGGCGTCGCGGCAGAGGGCGCGCTGATCAGCCCGGTCGATCAGGGCATCGCTGAAATCCGCCCCGGTCACATCGGCGCCGGCGAAGCTGCTGCCGGAGGCGATCACGCCGCGCAGCACGGCGTTGTGAAAGTCGGCACCGCTGAAATCCACCTTGTCCATCAGTACATCGCTGAGGTCGGCGCCGCTGAAGTCGGCCTTCGGGAAGGCCGCCTGGGTGAGGATCGCGCCGTGCAGATCGGCACCGACGAAGCGGGCACCTCGGCCTTGGGCGCCGGCGAAGGAGGTCTGGGCCAGCTGCTGGCCGCTGAAGTCCTGGCCGTTCTGGTTGGTGAGGGTGTAGTCCACCCCCTGGAATTCGGCCCACACCGGCGGAACCACTCCGCCCACCAGGGTGACCATGGAGAGCACCAAGCTCAGCAGCAGGGCCAGGCAGGGGGCGAGGGCGCTAGCGCTGGACATGGGGCCTCCGGAGCTGGTGAGAAGAAAGGGCCAGAGCCGACCCCTATGGATCAACTCTGGCCCCCGGGGCTGCAGTTGTTGCGGTGACCCTGGCCTCCATCTTGGCGGAGCCGCGATCACACGGAGGTGGAGCTCACCCCGAGGTGCTGGCGGATCCGCTCGAGAGCGGCCGTCTCGGCGGCGCTCACCTTCTCACCGGAGCCGAACAGGCCATTGCCGGCGGCGGCGGCCACCGCCTCGCAGCTCTCCACGATCAGCTGGCAATACTGCTGGGCGGAAGCGGCATCACCCTTGGCGCGGGCCAGGGCCACCGCTCCATCCACCTCCTCAAGGGCGCGGTCGAGCACCTTGCCGTCGCGCACATCTTCGGGGGTGACCGTGAGCTTCTGAGGCTGGATTCCCTGCTTGAGGGCCTCCGGATCGAACAGGCTGGAGATCAGGGGGTTGGAGGCGTAGCGGCCGGCGGCACCGGCCAGCTCACGGCCCAGGGCCATGGCTTCTTGGGCGCTCGAGAAGATGCCCATGTCCACGGCCATCATGGCCATGGCGGCGGCCAGGGGACCGCCCATCAGTTTGTTGCGTTCTTCTTTGGTCAGTTCAACAGCCATGGAAGGGAGAATTCCACTACCCCTCCAGCCTGGCCAGGGCAACTGCTTACGTCATCGCTGCGACCTGACCGTTTTCTTACGAGCCCAGGCCAGGGCCTCCCGCGCCGGTGGGTGCCGGCGAGCGAGCCGGGAGCGGATCCAGCAGCGGCATCACGGACCCCAGCAAATAGAGGGAGCCCGCCACCACCGGCAGCGCCCTGCTCGGCAGGCTCTCTCCCGCCGACGCTCCGCTGAGTTGCTGCAGGCCGTCCTCCAGCTCCAGCACCGAGGCCAGCTGGCCGGCCAGCTCCGGGCAGGCGGCCGACAGCTCATCGAGGCTCCAGGCGCGGTGATCGGGGATCGGCACAATCAGGGCCCTGTCCTCTGGCCCCAGCAGCGCCCGCAGCACGGCGGCTCCATCCTTGTGCCGCTGGATGCCGATCAGCCAGGTCCGCCCGCCGGCCGCCAGCCGATCGAGTTCCCGCCGCAGCACCACGGCGGCCGGTGGGTTGTGGGCCCCGTCGAGCAGCAGGGGGATCCCCCGGAAGTGGCGGGTTTCCAGGCGCCCGGGCCAGCGGGCGGCGGCCAGGCCGGCCAGGATCGCGGCCTCGCTGAGGGGGGCCTCCGGCCGGGGCCAGTCCCGCTCCGCCAGGGCCCGCGCCATTGCCACCGCCACGGCCCCGTTGCTGCGCTGCACCATCCCGGGCAGGCCCAGCTCCGGTCCACCTGATTCGGGGGCGGCCAGGGGCGCCACCCAGCGCAACTCGGCCCCGAGCCTTCGGGCTTCCGCTTCGAGCATGCTGGCGACCTCCGGGTCCTGGGGAGCGCTGAACGCCAGGCAGCCGGCGCTGAGCACCCCGGCCTTCTCCCGGGCGATCGAAGCCAGATCGGCGCCGAGGTGTTCGCAGTGATCGAGGCCGATCGCCCCGAAGCCCACCACGGGACGGTGCGGATGGGCCGTGGTGGCGTCGAGCCTGCCCCCCAGACCCACTTCGAGCACGCTGAGATCGAGCTCGGCCAGGGCGAAACGATCGAAGGCCGCAGCGGTGAGCCATTCGAAGGGGGTGAGCTGGTGGGCCGCGGCGATCGGCCGCCAGCGGGCCAGGTCGGCGCGGAGGGTGGCCGGTGCGATCCAGCGGTCGTTGAGCTGGATCCGCTCGCACCAGCTCACCAGGTGGGGGGAGCGGTAGATGCCGCAGCGCAGGCCTGCCGCCCGCAGGATGGCGTGGAGGAAGGTGGCGATCGAACCCTTGCCGTTGGTGCCGGCCACCTGCACGGCGCGGAACCGCCGTTCCGGGTGGCCGCCGGCGGCGAGGGCCCCCTCCAGCCGCTGAAGGCCCAGGTCGACGCCGCGGCTGGCGAAGGGCTCCAGGAGGTCATCGAGATCCACCGGCTGCGGGGATCTGGTGGTGATCGATTCAGCTGTTTCCGATTCAGCCGTCTCCGGTTCAGCCGCCAGCGAGGCCAGCTCAGGGGGGTGATCCACCGGTTCGGGGCGCTCGGGCGCTGGGGCTGTGGCGTTCACGCCAGGGTGAGCAGCGCCCGCTCAAGCCGCTTGATCGCCTTGCGCAGGTGGCGCGGCCGGATCACCAGGGGCGGCACGAAGCGCACCACCCGCGGCCCGGCCGGCACCAGCAGCAGTCCCTCAGCCATGGCCGCCTTCACCAGATCAGGAGCGGAGGGAGCCTCCTCTCGCAGCACCAGGCCCTGCAGCAGGCCCCAGCCCCGTTGGCGCTCAAGCAGGGTGGGATGCCGTTGCACCAACGCCTCAAGCTGCTCCCGCAAGCGGGTGGCCATGGCCTCCACGTGGGTGAGCAGGTCGCGCCGCTCGATTTCCTGGATCACCGTGAGTCCGGCCCGGCAGGCAAAGGGATTGCCCCCGAAGGTGCTGGCGTGTTCGCCGGCCCGGAGGAGGTCGGCGGAGGCCTTCACCGCCAGGGCTCCGATCGGGATACCGCCGCCGAGGCCCTTGGCGAGGGTGAAGGCGTCGGGTTCGATGCCGAGCCATTCGTGGCCCCACCAGCGCCCGCTGCGGCCCACCCCCACCTGCACCTCATCGAGGATCAGCAAAATGGAGCGTTGATCGCAGAGCTGGCGCACCCGCTGGAAGAAGGCCGGATCGCCGGGATTCACGCCGCCCTCGCCCTGGAGGGGTTCGAGCAGCACCGCCGCCACCCGGGGGCCCTCGGCTTCACACTCGGCCAGCAGAGCCTCGAAGGCGGCGGTGTCGTTGTAGGGGAAGTAGCGGAAGCCCTCCACCATGGGCTCGAAGTTCTGGTGGTATTTCGGCTGGCCGGTGGCGGTCACGGCCGCCAGGGTGCGGCCGTGGAAGCTGGCTTCTGCGGTGAGGATCAGGGGGCGCTCGATGCCGCGCACCACGTGCCCATGCTTGCGGGCCAGCTTGATGGCGGCCTCGTTGGCCTCAGCACCGGAATTGCAGAAGAACACCTTGTCGGCGCAGCTGCGCTCGCAGATCGCCCGGGCCAAGGCCTCCTGTTCCGGGATGCGGTACAGGTTGGACACGTGCTGGAGAGTGCCCAGTTGGTGGCAGAGGTTGCGCCGCAACACCCGGTCGCTGTGGCCGAGGGTGCACACGGCAATGCCGGCCACGCAGTCGAGGAAGCGACGCCCCTCGTCGTCCCATACCCACACGCCCTTTCCCCGCACCAGGGTGAGGGGAAAGCGTGAGTAGGTGTCCATCACCGCGGAAGGGATGGGAGCGGTGGGACTCGAACCCACATGCCCGAAGGCGCTCGATTTTGAGTCGAGTCCGTCTACCAATTCCGGCACGCTCCCGCAATTCGAACTCTAAGGGCTGGACTTCAGGCCGGATCGCTCAGCCGACGGATCCGGGCCCCAACGGCGTTGAGCTTGCCCTCGAGGTTCGCGTAGCCGCGGTCGAGGAACTCCAGCCCCCGAACGGTGGTGACGCCATCGGCGGCGAGGCCGGCCAGCACCATGGCGGCCGAGGCCCGCAGGTCGGTGCCGCGCACCGGGGCGCCGCTGAGGCGTGCCACGCCTTCGATGCAGGCGGTATTGCCCTGCAGGCGGATCGAGGCGCCCATGCGCTGCAGTTCGGCCACGTGCTGGAGACGGTTCTCGAAGATGGTCTCCACCACCACGCTGGTGCCGTTGGCGGTGGCCAGCAGGCTCATGAAGGGGGCCTGGAGGTCGGTGGGGAAGCCGGGAAAGGGCATGGTGCGCAGATCAAACGCCTGGATCGACTCCGCGCTGATCCTCAGGTTCGTACCCTCCTGCACCATGCGGCAACCCGCCTCATCCAGCTTGGTGAGTACGGCTCCGAGGTGCTCGGGAATCACAGGACCCACCGTGAGGCTGGAGCGGGTGATCGCCGCGGCGAGCAGGAAGGTGCCGGCCTCGATCCGGTCGGGAATCACCGCGTAGTCGGCCTCATGGAGGGTGGGCACCCCATTGATCACGATCGTGGGGGTACCGGCCCCACGCACTCGGCCGCCCATGGCGTTGAGCAGGCGGGCCAGGTCGATCACCTCGGGCTCGAGGGCGGCGTTGTCGATCACCGTTTCCCCGTCGGCCAGGGCGGCGGCCATCATCAGAGTCTCGGTGGCGCCGACGCTCGGGCAGTCGAGATGGATGTGACCACCACGGAGTCGCTTGCTGCGGCCCGGCACCGAGGCGGTGACCACCCCGTGTTCGATGGTGACCTGGGCGCCGAGCGTCTTGAGCCCCTTCACGTGCTCCACCACGGGCCGGCTCCCGATCTGACAGCCCCCGGGCAGGGGCACCTGGGCGGTGCCCATCCGGGCCAGGAGGGGGCCGATGCAGAAGAAGCTCGCCCGCAGGCTGTTCACCAACTCATAGGGAGGGGCGGCCTGGGTGATGTGCTCGCCGTCGAGGTCGATGCAATCGCCCTGGCGGGTGACCTGCACACCGAGGGCCGCCAGGATCTCCCCCATGGCGGTGATGTCGGTGAGGGGGGGCACGTTGCGGAGCCGCAGGGTGTCGCGGCTCAGCAGGCAGGCGGCCATCAGCACCAGGGCCGAATTCTTGGCGCCGCTGACGCGCAGCTCTCCGGATAGCTTGAGACCGCCGGAAACTTCAAGGCGGGAGTCGAGGAGCTGGAGGGCCGGTGCCGCGGAGAGGGTCATGGCGCCGGGCCTGTCATGAAACGCGAGCGCATATTGACAACTTTTATCCAGATCGTCTACGTGGCCGCCGTCCGAACTGTCTCGCCGGCGCTCCACGGCGTTGGGGTTGCTCCGGCGAGCGGCCGCTAGCGGCGCGGGCTGCTGGCTTGGAAGCGATGGCCTACAATTCTCTGGTCACTGCGATTTCTGCAGTGAGGTGCGCCCGCGGATGTGGCGGAATTGGTAGACGCGCTAGTTTCAGGTACTAGTGGCAGCAATGTCGTGGGAGTTCAAGTCTCCCCATCCGCATCGACCCTTTCATGATCGTTCTTAAGATCTCTAACTCTTCCGAAATCCTTGCCTCCAAGGTGGGCAAGTTCCTGGAGAGCCTTACGCCCGATGGATTTGATCAGGTCACGGTGGAGGACATCGTGATTCGCAAATTGATCGAAAACCTTGCCGCTGAAGGGCTGCGTGGTGAGGTTGCCGCCGTGAGCGGTTTGGAACTCGATGGCCAGGAGCTGGTGATCCACAAACAACTGCATGTGCGCAGCAACCGGCCCTTCTGAGGTCGAGGCTTCCCCGGGTGATTTTTCGGCGCCCGTGATTGGGGCTGCGGACGTGATCACCAGCCGGCGCAATCCCCTGATTGGCCGGCTGCGTTCCCTCCATGACGCCCGTGGGCGGCGGCAGAGCCGCCAACTTCTTTTGGAGGGCACCCACCTGATCGAGGAGATGCTGCGCCTCGGCCTCCAGCCCGACCTCATTGTGGCGACCCCCGCCTGGATCGCCCGCCACCCCCACCTGCTGGCCGCCCTGCCGGCCGCCACTCCCCTGCGCGCGATGACGGCCGAGGTGTTGGAGGCCGCCGCCACCACCCGCTCTCCCGATGGTGTGCTGGCGGTGTTGCCCACGCCGGAGCCCCGGCCTGCCGCTCCGGCTCGCTTCGTGCTGGCCCTCGACCGCCTCCAGGATCCGGGCAACCTCGGCACGCTGCTGCGCACGGCCCTGGCCGCCGGGGTGGAGGAGGTTTGGCTGGGGGAAGGGGCCGATCCGCACCAGCCCAAGGTGCTGCGCTCCTCCAGCGGGGCGGTCCTGGCCCTGCCCCTGATCCGCCTGGAGGCCACCGAGCTGGCCGGCCGCCTCGATGGGGCCCGCCGCAGCGGTCTGCAGGTGGTGGCGGCCGTGGTGCCTTCGCCGGCCTGCCCCCATCCTCCGCCGTACTGGCGGCACGATTGGACCCGGCCCACCGTGCTCCTGCTGGGCAACGAGGGAGCGGGGGTGGATGGGGCCCTACTGGAGCGGGTCGATGCGACGGTCACCATTCCCCACAGCCCGGCGTTGGAATCGCTGAATGTGGCGGTGGCCGCCGCGCCGCTGCTGCTGGAGCGCTGGCGCCAGGCACAGGGGGGAGGGGCTGCCGGGAGCTGAATCGGGGCCTGCTCCGGCCCCGTCCGCGCCACTGCTTCGCCCCCGAAGGCTCGATTCGGTGGCGATGGTGATCCTGCCCGGCTCAGTGGCAGGGGAGAATGCGCCCAATCGCTCAAGGCCGTCCGGTGATCGCAGCCAGCTCCGCCTCTGATGGATCCACCGCCCGGGCGGCTGGCTCTTTCGATTTCGATCTGATCGTGATCGGGGCCGGCTATGGCGGCTTCGATGCCGCCAAGCACGCGGCGGAACACGGCTTGAAGGTGGCGATCGTGGAAGCTCGCGACATGGGCGGCACCTGTGTGAACCGGGGCTGTGTGCCCTCCAAGGCCCTGCTGGCCGCCAGCGGCCGGGTGCGGGAGCTGGCTGACGCCGAGCACCTGGCCGGCTTCGGCATCCACGCGGCACCGGTGCGCTTCGAGCGCCAGAAGATCGCCGATCACGCCCGCCAATTGGTGGAAACGATTCGCACCAACCTCACCAAGACCGTGGAGCGCTCCGGCGCCACGATCCTGCGGGGCAAGGGCCGCCTCGACGGGCCCCAGCGGGTGGTGGTGCGCGAGAGCGGTGGCGGGGTGGAGCGCCCCTACCGCGCCCGCGACGTGATCATCGCCACGGGCTCCGATCCGTTCGTGCCGCCCGGCATTGAAACGGATGGCCGCACCGTGTTCACCAGCGATGAGGCGGTGGACCTGGAATGGCTGCCGCGCTGGATCGCGATCGTGGGCAGCGGCTACATCGGCCTGGAATTCGCCGACGTCTATACCGCCCTGGGCTGTGAGGTCACGATGATCGAGGCCCTGGATCGGGTGATGCCCACCTTCGATCCCGACATCGCCAAGATCGCCGCCCGCAACCTGATCGATAGCCGCGACATCGATGCCCGCGCCGGCGTGCTGGCCCAGTCGATCAAACCCGGCTGCCCGGTGCAGATCGAGCTGGTGGACATGAAGAGCCGCGAGCCGGTGGAAACCCTGGAGGTGGATGCGGTGCTGGTGGCCACCGGCCGGGTACCGGTGAGCAAAGACCTGAATCTGGCCTCGGTGGGGGTGGCGACCGACCGCGGCTTCATCCCGGTGGACGACACCCTGCAGGTGCTGGCCTCCAGCGAACCCGGCGCCGCCCCGATCCCGCACCTGTGGGCCGTGGGCGATGTGACCGGCAAGATGATGCTCGCTCACACCGCCGCCGCCCAGGGCACCGTGGCGGTGGAGAACATCCTGGGCCACCCACGCCGCATCGATTACCGCTCGATTCCGGCCGCCACCTTCACCCACCCCGAAATCAGCTCGGTGGGCCTGAGCGAGGCCGATGCCAAGGCGCTGGCGGCGGAGCAGGGCTTCGAGCTGGGGGTGGTGCGCAGCTACTTCAAGGCCAACTCCAAGGCCCTGGCCGAGCTGGAGAGCGATGGGCTGATGAAGCTGCTGTTCAACAAGGCCAGCGGTGAGGTGCTCGGCGCCCATATCTATGGCTTGCATGCGGCCGACCTGATCCAGGAGGTCGCCAACGCGGTGGCGCGGCGCCAGGGGGTGGTGCAGCTGGCCAGCGAGGTGCACACCCACCCCACCCTCAGCGAAGTGGTGGAGGTGGCTTACAAGCAGGCAGCCTCGGCTGTTGCCGGCTGAGGGAGCTTCCCGCCCTTCGTTTCCTCCCGCTTTCAACCCTTAGCAGTCCGCCACCGAGACCCCATGGAGATCCGCCGCCGGCCCCCCAACCCTTCGGTGCGGGTGGCCCACCTCGAATTCGGAACCCCCCATGCCGAGGAGAAGCCGCGCTCAATCCTCGAGGAGATCGTGTGGGAGAAAGACCGTGAAGTGGCCGCGGCCCGGGAGCGGGTGAGCCTGGAGCAGCTCAAGGGCCAGGTGGCGAAGCTCCCGCCCAGCCGCGATTTCGTGGCGGCCCTGCGGGCCAGTTGCCGCAAGCCGGCGGTGATCGCCGAGGTGAAGAAGGCCAGCCCCAGCAAGGGGGTGATCCGCGAAAACTTCGATCCAGTGGCGATCGCCCAGGGTTACGCGGCCGGCGGCGCCAGTTGCCTGTCGGTGCTCACCGATAAACAGTTCTTCCAGGGCGGCTTCGACGTGCTGGTGGCGGTGCGCGGCGCCGTGGAGTTGCCGTTGCTCTGCAAGGACTTCATCCTCAGCCCCTATCAGCTCTACCAGGCCCGGGCCGCCGGGGCCGATGCCGCCCTGCTGATCGCCGCGATCCTCACCGACCAAGACCTCGCTTACCTGCTCAAGGTGGCCCGGGCCCTGGGCCTGGCGGTGCTGGTGGAAGTGCACGATGCCGCCGAACTGGAGCGGGTGCTGGCCCTGGAGGGGGTGAAAATGATCGGCATCAACAACCGCGATCTGGCCAGCTTCACGGTGGACCTGGCCACCACCGAGCAGCTGATGGAGCGCTTCGGCGAGCGGGTGCGCGAGCGCGGCGCGCTGCTGGTGAGCGAATCGGGCCTGTTCAGCCGCGACGACCTCGATCGGGTGGTGAGCGCCGGTGCTGATGCGGTGCTGGTGGGTGAGGCCCTGATGCGCCAGGCCGATGTGACTGCGGCCCTGGAAACGTTGATCGGGGGGTGAGGGGGGAGCGGCTTGCGGAATCAGACCTTGCGGCCGTAAAACTCCACCACCCCAAACCATGGTCATGACCATGGTCTTCAACCGCTTAGGATGATTTTCGAATCTGCCCTGGGGACATGGCGGCCACGATTAGCGCTTCTCAGTTCAAGGCACGCTGCCTTGGGTTGATGGATCAGGTGGCTGCCACCGGCGAGGTGCTGGTAATCACCAAGAACGGTCAGCCCGTGGCTGAGCTTCATGCCTGCACGCCGGCCCGTCGCGCCAGCCCCTTCGGACTCCATCCCGGCGTGGAGATCCATGGCGATCTGCTCGCACCGATCGACAGCCCCTGGGCCGCCCTGGAGTGATCGTGCTCGACACCCATGTGCTCCTTTGGCTGGATCGCGAGGATCTAGCCCTCGGGCCCAGCAGCCGTGAGCGCATCTCCACGGCCTGGGGGAAAGGTTTGGTGGCGGTGTGCGCCATCTCGTTCTGGGAGGTGGCCATGCTCGCCGCCCGGGGCAGGGTTGAGCTGCGCCAATCTCCCGAGAGCTGGCGAGGGGATTGGCTGCGCGCGGGTCTGGAGGAGATCGCCCTGGATGGGGCCCTGGCGGTGGCCGCCGCAGCGTTGGCGGAATTCCACCCCGATCCGGCGGATCGGTTCATCGCCGCCACCGCCATGGGGCGAGCGGCCACCTTGATCACGGCCGATCAGGCGATGCTGCGCTGGCCGGGGCCGCTGCGGTGTAGCGACGCGGGGAAGTGAACGCCTCTGGACGTGTACGTTTGCCGAAAGGGGGAAAAGGTCTGCGCCAGGAGGGGATTTGAGAAGGGAAGGTCAAGGGGAAAAGGTTGGGGCGGGGAGTGAACGGCCTGCCGATGTGCCGCCGCGAGTGCGCTGGTCAGTAATTGGTGAGTGGGTCTTGCGCGGTCTGCATCATTGGCTTATTGGGCTGTGTAGCGATGGCGGCACGGTTTACTTCAGCCATCTCAAGTGTTCACCGTAATTGCATCTTACGTCTCAGAAAAAGCGCTGCCCATTCTTCTAATAAATCGGAGACTAGTCTCATCGCTTCATTACGAATATCGGGACTTCTCAGCCAAACACTCGCCAATATGTTGATCACGTACTCATGGCTAAATCCCAGATTTTGCGAGAACTCTTGGAGCTGATATTGATGATCCAAAGATCGACAATTGTGCAAAGCAACTTGTAAGGATTCGGGAGAACGTCCCAACGCCAAGGCAACATCACTCGTTTTAGACAAAGCTACGTTGAGAAGTTCAGATTCCGGAACCTGATGCCCAGGCAAAGCCCGGAGGTTCTTAGCTCCTCCGAGTTGGTTCTTCTGATCGGCGTCCAAGACACCAAAACAATGAATTCTCTGGCCGCCGATAAGCAACCGAGCACCTGCGACAACTTCACTTTCGCCACCCACTGCAATCACTTCAATTGAACCCATCGGCACGTTCAATTGGGCAAAAATAGTCTGGAGCAAATTCGCAGCAAAAGAATCCTCGACCAACACTAACGTTTTCGTTTGAACCTCTATCCCGACACTACGGCGAACTTGGGCCAAATTTTCAGATCGAACGACCAGAATCTTCCCTTCCGCGTCCTTTACGCACATCCTAATATCCTGAAGGCGAAACCGCGACAATACAGCGGGCGAATGGGAGGCAACGACCAGTTGCAGTTTCCTATCAAGGCATCGCCGAGCCACTTCATCAATAAAAGGACGCTGGCCAAGTGCAGATAAAAAAGGTGATCAGAACAACCAGCAGCCCAGCTGCCAAGGATGCCCATCCCATGGAGGTGTCGTCCGTGTTGACTCGGATCCTTGCTTCGAGGTCGGCCGACAAAGGCGAACGCCATTCGGGCCACACCGCAGCCAGCAAAAAAGCCCCCGCCATCGCGGGGGCCCATGGAGTGGAGCAGGCGGCAGCCAGAAGCCACACCGCCCGCCGGGATCAAACCTTGCGGCTGTAGAACTCCACCACCAGTAGTTCGTTGATTTCGAGCGCCACCCATTCGCGCTCGATCCGGCCGGTCACCTTGGCGGTCATCTTCGCCTTGTCGAACTCCAGATGGGGCGGGATGTTGGCCAGACCGGGGAAGGCCATGTTGGCTTCGGCGAGTTGCTTGGAGGCCTTGCGTTCGCGGATGGCCACCACATCACCGGCCTTGCACTGGAAGCTGGCGATGTCCACCACGCGGCCGTTCACGGTCACGTGGCCATGGTTCACCAGCTGGCGGGCGCCGGGCACGGTGGGGCCGAAGCCGAGGCGGAAACACACATTGTCGAGACGGTTCTCGAGCAGCTTGAGCAGGTTGGTTCCGGTGGAACCCTCCTGGGCACGGGCTTTCTTCACGTAGCGCACCAGCTGACGTTCGGAAATGCCGTAGTTGAAGCGGAGCTTCTGTTTCTCTTCGAGACGGATCGCGTATTCGGAGCGCTTGCGACGGGCCTGGCCGTGCTGACCGGGGGGATAAGCCCGCTTGGCGGACTTACGGGTGAGACCGGGGAGGTCTCCCAAGCGCCGCGTGATCCTCAGGCGAGGGCCGCGGTATCGGGACATGAAGGATTCGGTTCGGGGGGACGGGATCGAGCCGGCGATCGGCTCGGGCGCGCTTTTGCAACGGTGCGAACGGGGAGAGTCCCGTTCCACTCCTCTGCTTTGAGGCGCCAACCGGCGATCTTAAATCAACGCCCCTGCTCGTTCCCGCTGGGCTGGATCAGCGGTTCGGGCGCCATGCTGGATCCATTCAGTCCTGTCCATGGCCATGGAGCGCCCACTGGCGATTGTGAACCGTGCTCTTGCCGCCCTGCTGCTGACCCTGATCAGGGCCTACCAGCGCTGGATCTCACCCCTGCTGGGGCCGCGTTGCCGCTTCATCCCCAGCTGCAGTGCCTACGGCGCTGAGGCGATCGGCCGCCATGGTCCCTGGCGCGGCGGCTGGCTCACCTTGCGGCGGCTGGCCCGCTGCCACCCCTTCACCCCCTGCGGCTGTGATCCGGTGCCGGATTGAGGCCCGAGCCCCCTCCGCTGGCGCGTTAGCGGTTCCGGACGGGCGCCTTGGTGCCCCCCGATCGAACATTTCGGCTGGTGAGGAGATGATTTTCGCCCCGCCTGAGCCCCTTCTTCTCCCATCCCCCCCCTTTCCCGCCGGCCCGATGCTCCCCTCCCCCCCACTGCGCCTTTACACCCGTGTCGGCTGCTGCCTCTGCGAGGGCCTCGAGGAGCGGCTCCGGGCCCTGGAACCGCCGCCGCCCCTGGAGTTGCTGGATGTGGATGGGGATCCGGCCCTGCAGGCCCGCTACGGCCTGCGGGTGCCGGTGCTGGCCCGGGCGGGTGGATCCGCTGCGGCCGGGGCCGCTCCGGCTGGGACTCCGCCGGCCCCCGTCTGGGTGAATCTGCCGCCGGTGCCGCCCCGGCTCGGGGGGGAGCGGCTGCAGGCCTGGCTGGCTGCCCACGGGGCGGTTGCCGGAGCGTCAGCCCCGGGCGGGACTCCCACGGATGACGGGCCTTAGATGGGCCATCGATCTGCGGCGAGCGGCCCCCATGACCCAGTTTCTCCATTCGCTGCTGCACCAGGTGGGTCTGGCGATTCCGCAGGGCTTGGAGAACAACAAGATCACCGCGATCAGCAGTGATTCCCGCCGGATCGGCAACGGCACGCTCTTCGTGGGTCTGCCCGGCAGCCGCGTGGATGGGGGAAGCTTTTGGCGCCAGGTGCTCGCCGCCGGAGCAGCCGCCGCCGTGATCGGTGAGCAGGCCGCTGCCGCCGATCCCCCTGGCCCTGCCGATCCGGTGCTCGTGGTGGCTGATCCGGTGGCCCACTGGGCCGGTGAACTGGCGGCGGCCTTCTGGCAGCAGCCCAGCCGCCGCCTGGCCCTGATCGGGGTGACCGGCACCAACGGCAAGACCACCACCACCCACCTGATCGAACACCTGGCCGCCAGCACGGGCTATCCCACGGCCCTCTTCGGCACCCTCCTGAACCGCTGGCCTGGCCACATTGTGACCGCCCAACACACCACGGCCTTCGCGGACGTCCTCCAGCCGCAGCTCGCTGCGGCGGCCGAAGCTGGGGCCCGCATCGCCGCGATGGAGGTGAGCTCCCACTCCCTGGATCAGCAGCGGGTGGCCGGCTGCCGTTTCGCCGCGGCGGTGTTCACCAACCTCACCCAGGACCACCTGGATTACCACCCCTCGATGGAGGCCTACTTCGAGGCCAAGGCCCGCCTGTTCGCCGAACCCTTCCTCGCCGGCGACGCGGTGGTGAATGGGGATGACCCCTGGGGCCAACGTCTGGCCGCCGGGTTGGTGGAGCGTGGTGTGCGCTGCTGGCGGGCCTCGCTGGAGCGCACCGATGTGGAGCTCAGGGTGGAGGACCTGGAGATGGGAGCGGATGGTATCCGGGGCACCTTGGTGACACCGCTGGGCCGCGGTCGCTTCCACTCCCCCCTGGTGGGCCGCTTCAACCTGATGAATCTGCTTGAGGCGGTGGGGGTGCTGCAGCAGCAGGGGATTCCGCTGGCGCAGCTGCTTGAAGCCCAGGCCAGCTTCCGCGGCGTGCCCGGCCGGATGGAACGGGTGAGCTTCGCGGGAGGCAGCGCGGCCCCGGCCGTGCTCGTGGACTATGCCCACACGCCCGATGGCCTGGAGAACGCCTTGGCGGCCTGCCGGCCCTTCACCGATGGCAGGCTGATCTGCGTGTTCGGCTGCGGCGGCGACCGCGACCGCAGCAAGCGGCCGCTGATGGGCGCGATCGCGGCCCGGCTCGCCGATGCCGTTGTGGTGACTTCCGACAACCCCCGCACCGAGGATCCCGAACGGATCCTGGCGGATGTGGTGGCCGGCATCCCTTCTGGAACCAGCCTGACCGTGGAGATCGACCGGGCCCGGGCCATTGCCACGGCCATCGCCGAGGCCGTTCCCGGCGATCTGGTGCTGATCGCCGGCAAGGGCCATGAGGATTACCAGATCCTGGGCACCACCAAGATCCATTTCGATGACCGGGAGGAGGCCGAGAGGGCACTGCGCTCCCGGCCCGTGGCGGTCTGAGGCACGCCCATAAAAAAGCCCCCCGAGTGCGGGGGGCTGAGCTTCGATCTTGCTGATGGAACCGCAGAGCGGAGCCAGGCTCAGCTGAAGCGAACGGTGGTGCGGTCGTAGCGCACGTCGATGTCACGCACCCAGCCACCATTGGAGACTTCGAGCCAGTCGTTGCGGCGGTGGCCGGTGAGCTGCACGTTCTCGCCGTTGCGCACGCGGCGCAGAACGGCAGAGTTGACGTCGGCATGCTCGCGCACTTCCAGCTGACCATCGTGGGCATTGGCCTCCACGAAGATGTTGCGGGAGGTGGTGGTGCCGGTGGTCACCGTGCTGGTGGGGGTTGTGTAGCTGCCGCTGTAGGTGGTGCCAGGGTTGGTGGCCACATCTTCAGTTTTGCCGCGCAGAGCCGCCCAGGAAAGCAGACCGAGGCCTAGGGGCAGCAGCAACCACCCGGGGTTCACGCCGGTGGCGGTGTCCGTGGTGGTGGTGGGGGTTTCAACCGGAGGGGGGGTCGTTGCCGCCGGGGTTTCGGCGCCGCCGAAGGTGGTCGCCACACCCTTGCTCAGGCTGTAGGGGCAGGTGAGCCGGGCGGTGTTGGTGCCGTCCTTGGTGAGGTCAAACACCACTTCAACCTTGTCGGCATCCACCGAGCGGCTGGAGATCACCTTGGCGAGGTCGGTGCGCCAGCCCTGCTTGCCGGCGCTGTCGAGACAAGCCGTGGTGGCGGTCTTGATGGCTTCCTCAGTGCTGACGGCCAAGACCGGGCCTGCAGCGGCCAGCAGGCCGAGGGAGGCAGCGGAGACCAGGAAAAAACGCTGCATGGAACGGGAGGACTGGACCATCCTGAATGAACTCCTGTGGGTCGGGTTTGGTAAGAGTGGGAGAAGAAACCTTGAACCAATGGGTGGTGGGCCTGTCGTTGCGACGGGCCCTAGCGAAAAGGTTCGCGGAATACGCCATCCATCCTGTGTACCTTATTCGGATTGAGATTTTTGGCAACAGTGTTCTGAGTATTTTTCGTTTGTCGTTGTCTTCCTGCCCGACCTGGCTGGTCTGGTGGGCCCCCTGCTCCGGCTCGCTGACATCAGTGTGCTGGTGCGGTGTGCTGGTGCGGAAGGTGCGAGTCCCAGCCCTTCAGCGGCGATGGGTACCGAAGGCGGTTGGCCGCTGGCGACGAAGGCCAGACGATGCTGAAAGTCTGATCAATTGTTTTGTTTATGGACAGCCTGCCTTGGCATCGGCAAGAACCTGCCAACGTGTTCTGAGTCACGTGACGGATTGGGCGCTGTCTAGATGGACCGATTCGAATGTTTTGTGCTTGTCACATTCGCTTGCCGCCGTCAGGTCCCTTCGTCAAGATGAGGCTGCTTTGCCCTTTCTCCCTGCAACTGCATGGCCCTCAGAGTTCCCATTTCCAAGCAGTTTCTTGCCGAATTCATCGGTACCTTCTGGCTCGTGCTCGGTGGCTGCGGCAGTGCCGTGCTGGCCGCCGTGTTCCCCTATGACAACGCCGCCGCCAATCCGCTAGGCCTCGGCTTCCTCGGCGTTGCCCTCGCCTTCGGTCTCACCCTGCTGACCGCCGCCTACGCGATCGGTCACATCTCCGGCTGCCACATCAACCCCGCTGTGACCTTCGGGCTCTGGTCGGCTGGCAAGTTCCCCGGTTCCAAGGTGTTTGCCTACGTGGTGGCCCAAGTGCTGGGCGCCCTCACCGCCGGTGGTCTGATCTACGGCATCGCCAGTGGTCGTGAAGGCTTCAGCCTCAGTGGCGGCAATCCCCTAGCCACCAACGGCTGGGGTGCCCACTCCCCCGGTGGTTATGGCTTCTGGGCCGCTCTGCTCACCGAGCTGGTGCTCACCTTCATCTTCCTGCTGATCATCCTCGGCACCACCGACCGCTTGGCTCCCATCGGCTTCGCCGGTGTGCCGATTGGTCTGTCCCTCGCCCTGATCCACCTGATCAGCATCCCGGTCACCAACACCTCGGTGAACCCCGCACGCAGCACGGGTGTGGCCCTCTGGGCCGGTGGTGAGGCCGTCGGACAGCTGTGGCTGTTCTGGCTGGCTCCGATCGTGGGTGCCCTGCTGGCCGGCTGGGTCCACAGCAACGTGTTCGACTCCGACGTGAACGGCTGATCCTCAATCAGCGGGCAACGAGGCCGCCCCAACAACGCAGCTGCCGTTACGCAGCAGCATCGTTGCAGCCCCACCGTTGCAGCCGAGGGCCCGCAAGGGCCCTTTTTTCATGGGCCTGCAGCAAGGAAGGCTGCCCAGAACCCTGCAAAGCCCTGCCCGAGTCTTGATCGGCTGAGCCGGAGGGCCGCCTGCGTTCGGCAGACGCCTGCGTCCGGCAGCCGCCTGCGATCTGCATGGGCCCAGAAGGGCCCTGTTCATGACGAATCTGATGCGGCCACCAGGTCCTGCAGGGCCCCGAGCAGGGCCTCCAGATCGGAGGGGCTGGTGGTGATGTGGGTGCAGGCCCGTAGGCAGGCAGGATCCGGCAGGTTGCGGATCCAGATGCCCTGTTCGCCGAGGCGTTCGACCAGGGAGGCCGGATCCTGGCCCTCCACCTGGAAGCTCACCAGGCCGGCCGGAGGGGGCTCGCTGAGCAGCGTCCGCACGCTGGTGATCCGCCCCAGGCCTTCCCAGAGCTGGGCACTGCGCTGGCGGATCAGGGCCAGCCGCTGTTGGTCGGTGCCCTCGGCTTCCAGCAGGGCCAGGGAGCTGGAGAGGCCCGCAAACAGGGGTGTGCAGGAGGTGGCCACCTCAAAGCGGCGGCCATCGCGGTGGAAGCTCGCGGTGCCGGCGGATTCGTCCGCCAGGGTGCGCCAGCCGATCAGGGTGGGGCGGGCCTGCTCCAGCAGGCGCTCGGAGAGGGCCACCACCCCGAGGCCTTCGGGACCGCAGCACCACTTGTGGCCGGTGCAGGCGTAGATGTCGGCGGCGGCGGCCGCTTCGGCCACCGGCAGGCTGCCGAGGGATTGGGCGCCATCCACCAGCAGCCAGGGCTGGTTGGGATGCTGGGCCAGCCGGGCCGCCACGGCGGCGATCGGCATCAACTGGCCGGTGTTCCAGAGCAGGTGGGAGAGCACCACCAGGCGGGTGCGGGGGGTGAGGCTGCGCTCCAGGGCCTCGTGCACGCTGGTGTGGGCGGCCTCGCTGCTCGCTCGGGCGTCCGCCACCGTGAAGCTGGCCAGGGCCAGCCCCTGGCGCTGGGCCAACTCCCGGCAGGCGGCCACCACGCCGGGATGTTCGGCGTCGCTGATCAGCAGCTCATCGCCCGCTTGCCAGGGCAGGCCCCAGAGGGGAAGCACGCAGCCGCTGGTCACGTTCTCGGTGAAGGCCAGCCGCTCCGGAGGCACGCCGCACCAGCTGGCCAGACGCCGCCGCAGGCTCGCCACCGTGCCGCCCACAGTGGGCCACACGCTGCTGGCGAAGGGTCCGAGCTCCTGGATGGTGCGCCAGCTGGCCTGGATCGCCTCCAGGGAGAGGGTGGGCAGGGGGCCCTGGCCGCCGTAGTTGAAGTACACCTTGTTGATGAGGGCGGGCATCAGGCCGCGCAGGCCCTCGGCGCTGCTGGGATCCGGATGGGGGCCGGGCGTACGGGTCAAGGTGGGAGCGGCGGGCGTTTCCGGAAGCATGGCAGCGGTGGCGGAGGCCGCTATTGGCTCCGAAGAGCTCAGGAACCGGGCTCGGCGGGGCCCGATTCGGCTCGCTCTGAGGGGGCGGAGGAATCCAGGGGCGGCGGATCGCCGCGATGGCGGCTGCGGGAACCAGGGGCTTCACCGGCCTGCCGGAGGACGCGCAGCGCTTTGCGCACTGTTGTTCTTCCCGCAGGCGTTGGAGATCGGCGGCCGCTGATCAGCAGCAGGCAGATCGCCACTAAGGGCAGCACGTCGAGGTTCACCAGGGCGTGGATCACCCCCTGCAGCCAATGGGGATCGCCGGGATGGAGGGGATAGGCCGCTGAGGCCACGCCGCTGAGAAAGGCCCCTTAGAGCGCAAGGGACGTGTAGGCGCAGATCTGGCTGCTGCCGGATTGATCGCGGTGGAGGCTGAAGTCGGCATCAGCCATGGCTTGGGCGGAGCCTTAGAGAACCTGGCCCACCATCACTGCCGCCAGGGCGGAGAAGAGGGTGATGCCGAGGGCGGTGATCGGATCCTGCCCCTGGGCCACCGCCAGACTGGTGACCACGCCAGCGCCGAGACAGGCCACGGCGAGTTGGCCGGTGATTTCGCCGCGGGGGCTCGGGGTGGGAGTCACGCATCTGATGCATCTGGCCGGAAGCTACCGGCGCTGGCAGGCCCGGAACACGAAGGCCGGCGGAGTTGTTACGGGTTGTTCAGGAACTTCATGGTTCTGTTACATGGCCCTGCGGCGCGAAGGCTGGGGCGAGCGGCGGGGCCGGGTTTAGCCGTTGTGGCTGGAGATGCTGTTGGCGATCTCTCTGGAGACCGGAGGGGTGGGCAGCCCGGACACCAACGGCCCCCCCAGGAGAGAGCCGTAGTGGTTGAGGGCGCGCTGGTGCTGGTGCCGCTAGGCGCAGCCGTATCGGCACCAACACCGCCCAGGCCCGCAACCAGTTCGCCCGTCGCAGCATCCAGAACGCCAGCCTCGGGTTGCTTGTGGGCCTGATGCTCGCCTGGATGCGCTTTGGCGCCATGCGGGAGATGCAGTTGAGCACCACCTACCTGGCCTGGGTGATCGTCTCCGACAGCAAGGCCCCCAACCTGCGCGGCCTCAAGGATCTGCTTGCCTTCCAGCAGGCCTGCCTCGCCACCTCCTACCTGGAGCTGCTGGAGCGCTTCCTGAGCCGCCGCCGCATCGATGGCAGCGACAGCGAGCAGCAACCCGCGCCGATCCAGGAGCCGCTCCCCCTGCCGGAAGCCCCCTGGGAGGGCGGCGTGGAGCGGATCCAGATCAAACCCGAGCACTGGCGCCGCCAGGCCGGCCTGTTCCGCGGTGGTGTGGATGGGGACCCCACGCCACAGCTGGAGGAGCCAGGGCCCGGCTGGGATTACGAAGATGCCTTCTCTGATCCGCTGCCCACCCCTGCCCAGAAGCGTCGGGGCGAGCGGGACCGGCGCCGGGTGAAGGAGGCCCTGGAGCGTTTCTCTGCCACGGTGAGCGATTCCTACGCCGGCTACGACCCGGAATGCCGATGTCCAGCGCCAGCCCCGGGGCCGCCGGCCCTCGGCCCGGCAGCTGCGTCAGGCGCGGGAGGCATTGGAGCGCTTTGCCGCCCAGATCCAGCGCGACATGGCCGATCCCAATCCCTTCCCCGACGACAACGTCCAGGACTTTGCCGATGAGGGGTTCCTGGGCAGCGGCGGCCCCCGCGATTCGGGGCGCCGGGGCCCCGAGGACGCTGACCTTGAGGCCAGCCTGCCCGGTTATGCCGCCACGCCCCCTCGGGGGGGGGGGGGCTCCGCCCCAATCCCCTGCAGGTGCTGATCCACTGGGTGAAGACCCACCTCTAATCGCGTAATCGCGGCCGCTGATTGGGGCGCCGCTCAGGCCGGCGGCGGAGGCGGAGATGGGGGCCGGGGCCTCGCCGGCTTAGGCCTGCGGCGCTGATGCGGGCCGGGCCCGGCCGCTGGAGGCCCACTGGCGCAAAGCCTCCAGTTGCTCCCGGGCGGTGCGGGAGAGGGGAACCACCTGGGAGGCGGCGGCGATCAGGTCGGCCTCGCCGGGCTCGCGGCCCTCGGCGAAGGCCAGATGCATCGCCTCGATCACCGTTTGCTCCAATTCGGCTCCCGAGAAGCCCTCGGTGCGGTCCACGAGCACCTGCAGGCCGATCCTGTGGGTTGGCCGGCGGCGCCGCAGCTGCAGGTCGAGGATCGCGCCCCGTTCCGCTGGGCTGGGCAGCTCCAGCAGGAAGATCTCGTCGAAGCGGCCCTTGCGCAACAGCTCGGCCGGCAGCCGTTCCACCCCGTTGGCGGTGGCCACCACGAACACGGCACTGCTCTTCTCCGCCATCCAGGTGAGCACGCTGGCCAGCACCCGCTGGCTGGTGCCGCCATCGCTGCGGCCGTCGCTGCCGCCCCCCACTCCGAGGCCGAAGCCCTTATCGATCTCATCGATCCAGAGCACGCAGGGGGCCATCGCCTCGGCCCGCTGGATCATCTCCCGCGTGCGGGCCTCGCTGGCCCCCACCAGCCCCGCGAACAGCCGCCCCACATCCAGCCGCAGCAGCGGCATGCCCCAGCTGTGGGCGATCGCCTTGGCGGTGAGGCTCTTGCCGGTGCCCTGGGGCCCCACCAGCAGCACACCCCGCGGCAGGGGCAGGCCGTAGCGGCGCGCCTCCTCGCTGAAGGCCCGGTGGCGCTGCTCCAGCCAGTGCTTGAGCGCCTCCAGACCGCCGATATCGGCCGGGGTGGCCTCGCTGGGGCAGTACTCCAGCAGCTCGCTGCGGGCGATCGCCTGGCGTTTCTCCTCCAGCACCTCGGCCAGATCCGCCTCCCCCAGCCGGCCCCGCTGGGCCAGGGCCCGGGCCGCCAGCTGGCGCACCCGCTGCTCACTGAGGCCGTGGCAGGCGCCGGCCAGCTCGGCCAGCACCGCCGGCTCCAGTGGTTCGCCGCTGGCCGCCGCGATGCTCGCCAGTAGCCGG
>JAPLIE010000035.1 GCA_026389265.1 Cyanobacteriota bacterium
TCACCCTCAAGGCTGTCATCCACCACGGCCCCCACGATGATGTTGGCGTCGGGATCCACCACGTCGTAGATCACCTCCGAGGCGGTGGTCATGTCTTCGAGGGTCATGTCGCGGCCGCCGCTGATGTTGATCACGCAGCCCTTGGCCCCGTCGATTCGCGCCGACTCCAGCAGCGGGCTGGTCATGGCGGCCTGGGCGGCCTCCGTGGCCCGGGAACGGCCCGAACCCACGCCGATGCCCAGCAGGGCGGTGCCGGCTTCGGCCATCACCGAGCGCACGTCGGCGAAGTCCACATTCACCAGGCCCGGCTTGGTGATGATGTCGGTGATGCCCTTCACGCCCATCCGTAGCACGTCGTCGGCGGCGCGGAAGGCTTCGTTCAGTGGCGCCCCGGCAATGGCCTCCCGCAGCCGGTCGTTGGGGATCACGATCAGGGTGTCCACGTGCTCAGCCAGCCGGGCGATGCCCTCCTCTGCCTGGCGCTGCCGCTTGCGGCCCTCGAAGCTGAAGGGCTTGGTCACGATGCCCACGGTGAGGGCGCCGCATTCCTTCGCTACCTCGGCCAGGATCGGGGCCGCCCCGGTGCCGGTGCCGCCACCCATGCCGGCGGCAATGAAGACCAGGTCGGCACCTTCGAGGGATTGCAGCAACTCATTGCGGGATTCCTCAGCCGCCTTCTGGCCGATCATCGGATTGCCCCCCGCCCCCAGGCCGCGGGTGAGTTTCTGACCCAATTGGATGCGCTGCTGAGCCGCCGATTGCAGCAGGGCCTGGGCATCCGTGTTGAGCACCCGATAACCCACGCCCTGCAGATCCGATTGGATCATGCGGTTCACGGCATTGCTACCCCCTCCCCCCACACCGATCACTTCGATCCGGGCCGTCTGGCTGGGAGTGATGCCATTGCTGCTCGGCACGGTCTGGCTCATCGCGGTGGTCTCCTGGGGTGGCGCCTGCGGGGGCAATGGATCTACGGCGCCGGGTCTGGAGGGGGCCAGTCTGTCTGTGGGACTGAACCGGCCTGGATCGACGGGCTCGGCGGTGGAACTCGGTGGGCTGGTGCCGTTGATCTACGGCTGCATTATGTCGTTGGCTGGAACGGCCAAATATTGAGATTCAGCCTGCCCTGGAAGCGGCCGGGGCGCAACATCCTGTGTGGGTTGGCTCGCTGGGCTTCCTACTGGCCTCCGCGGGGGCGGACCGCGGAAGCCGGACCGGAATCGGCCAGGGGCTTGAGGCCAGTGAGGCTGAGTTCAGGCTGGTCGGGGTCGCTCAGGTCAACGATCTGGGGACGCCGGCCGCGCAGATCGGCTGGCAGGGTCGCATTGAGGTGGGCTGCCACTGCGAGGCGACGTTCCAGCTGGCCATCCGCAGGGCCCAGCCGCAGGGGGCCCAGATCCTTGGTGCTGAGCCACAGGCTGCCCTCGGGATCGAAGCGGATCTCCTGCAACTTGCCGCCGAATGCCTGCCGCTCCTTCAGCACCGTGGCCAGGGCCGGGCGATGGCGCTCATTCCAGCCCACCACGCGAAGCTCCTCGGTTCCTCCGAGCCGCACGCCCAGGTTTTGCCGCATGCTGATCCAGTTGCCCAGCCGATCCACGTAACCCTGCTCCAGTCCGTCCTTGTTCCGCCGTTCAGCCCGGGCCACCGCCGAACGATCGATCAGTTCGACCCGCAGCCGCGGGGGCAGCATCAGGCGGCTCACCCGTACGTTCTCCACCGGCAGGGCCGTGGAGAGGGTCTGGATGATCTGGCGGGGCTGAAGGGCGAGCAGGGGCTGGGGGAAGCTCAGTCCGGCCGCCTGGATCACCTGGTCCCGGCTCACCAGCCGGCTGCCGCTCACCTCCACCTGGCTGGGGGAGCGAAGGGTCCAACCCTGGGTCAGGAGTGCATAGCCCAGCCCGCCGGCCATGGCGCTGAACACCACCAGCCGCCAGAGATTGCGCAGTCGATCGGCCCGGCGTTCATGACGCAGCTGGCGGCGGCGTTCGGCACCGGGACGCAGGGAGGAATCACTCATCGTTGAACATCCACTGACCCCGCTCTCAGAGTTCGCAGCGCGAGCGCGCCATCAGTTCATCGATCCAGCGGCGGGCTCGCTCCGCATCGGAGAAAGGCAGATCCTTCTGCAGTCCGCCTCCCACCAGCCGCAGCCGGCAGGCGCCCTGGCTCTCCGTGGTGAGCGGGGCCTCCCCCGAGCCAAGGGAGAGCAGTTCCACCAGCTCCAGCTGCTTGATTGGAAAGCTGCCGGCCGGCTGGAAACTGCCGGCCTGGAAGGTGCTCCAGCTGAGCTCGCCATCGATCAGGCGGGCCGCGCCGCAGCCATCCAGCTTGGCCAGTTCGGCACCCTCGGCCCAGTCGCGGAAGAGCTGTTGGCGCCGGCGTTCCAGCCAGCCAAGGCCGGTGAGTAGCACGAAGACCAGCAGCAATGGCAGCCAGAGAAGGCCTTGGGTCATGGCACTTGGTTCGGGGAGAGCGGGATCCCTCTGGATTCTCGCGCCCCTTGCACGAGGTCGTGTACCAGCTCCACAAGGGGCAACCCACTCGCCTCCCACAACATCGGGTACATGCTCTGGCTGGTGAAACCCGGCAGGGTGTTGATCTCATTGAGCCAGAGATCGCCGCTGCCCTGGTCGTAGAAGAAATCGACCCGCGAGAGGCCGCTGGCTCCCACGGCCCGGCAGGCGGCGATCGCCATCGCCTGGGCCCGCTCCGCCAGTTCCGCCGGCACCTTGGCCGGAATCACGGTGTGGCTGAGCCCCTCGCTGTACTTGGTGGTGTAGTCGTACCAGTCGGCGTCAAAGCAGATCTCGCCCAGCACCGAGGCCCGCAGCTCCGTGGTGCCCAGCACCGCGCATTCCAGTTCGCGGGCGCTTACCCCCTGTTCCACCACCAGCCGAGGATCAAGGGCGGCCGCCTGCCGCAGACCCTCCAGCAGGCCGGCCCGGTCGCTGGCCTTGCTGATGCCCACCGAGGAGCCCATGTTGGCCGGCTTCACGAAGCAGGGATAGCCGAGCTTGGCTTCCAGGCGGTCGATCAGGCCGCCGCGGCTGCTGCCCGAGGCTTCGGCGGCGGTCGCCTTCGCCAGTTCGGAGGCCTCCACGCAGGCATAGGCCACCTGGGGCAGGCCGGCCGCGGCGAAGGCGGCCTTCATGGCCTGTTTGTCCATTCCCACAGCTGAGCCCAGCACGCCGGATCCCACATAGGGCGCCTGCATCAGGCTGAACAGCCCCTGGATGGTGCCGTCCTCGCCGTTGGGGCCATGCAGCACCGGAAACCACACCTCCACCGCCAAGGCCCCGTCGGGAAAACCGCGGAAGCCTCCCGGAGCCAGCGGATCGGGCAGGTCGGCCGGTTCGGCCGGCACCCCCCTCTCCAGCACGGCCTCGGCCACCGCAGGCGGCCACCAGCGGCCCTGCCGATCGATGTAGAAGCAGCTCAGTCGATAGCGCTCAGCGTTGGCGCCCCGGCGCAGGGCCCCCACCACTGTGTTGGCCGAGCGGATTGACACCGCGTGCTCCCCGGAGGCTCCCCCGAAGACCACCCCCACGTGGCAGGCGGATGGCGGCACGGGATCGCTGGGCATGGGGACATCGGGACGGCGCCAAACGTATCAGCCCATTTCCCCCGGGGCGAGGCCAGCGCGGCCTGCCGGCGCCCGCCGCTGCCCGGGAGGGCCCCTCAGGCGAGCGAGCCGCTGAGGGAAAAAGCGCGCACCGTATCGATCCTCACCCGCACCAGCTCCCCGGGTCGGTGCACAGGGCCCTCCGGCCGGGCCGCCGGGAAGAAGGTGAGCCGGTTGTTGCGGGTGCGGCCCATGAGCTGGGTCGGATCCTTTGGATTCACCCCTTCCGCCAGCACCTCTTCCACTCTTCCCTGGTAGCGGCCACTGCGATGGAGGGCCACCCGCTCCACCACGGCGTTGACTTCCTGGAGCCGCTCCACCTTCACCGCCTCCGGCACCTGGTTCGACCAGTCGGCGGCGGGGGTGTTGGGGCGCGGTGAGTAGGCGGCGGTGTTCACCTGATCGAAGCCGATCGCCTCGATCAGATCCAGGGTGCGGCGGAACTGGGCATCGCTCTCCCCAGGGAAGGCCACGATCACGTCGGCGCTGATCGCCGCGTCCGGCTTTCGTTGTCGGATGCTGTCGATGATGCGGCGGTTGCGGTCCACCGTGTAGCCCCGAGCCATGGCCCTCAGCACGTCGTCGTCGCCACTCTGAAAGGGGATGTGGAAGTGTTCGCACAGCTTGGAGAGGTCGGCGCAGGCGTCGATCAGGCGCTCGGTGAAGTAGCGGGGGTGGCTGGTGGCGAAGCGGATGCGGGCGATCCCGTCCACGTCGTGCACCGAAGCCAGCAGGTCGGTGAAGGTGTGGGCCCGGCGGCCCTCCGGGGTGATGCCGGGCAGGTCGCGTCCATAGGCGTCGATGTTTTGGCCCAGCAGGGTGATCTCCCGATAGCCGCGGGCCGCCAGGCCCTCCATTTCCAGCCGGATGGCCTGGGGCAGCCGGCTTTGTTCCCGCCCCCGCACGGCTGGCACCACGCAGTAGGTGCAGCGCTCATTGCAGCCGTAGATCACATTCACCCAGGCGCAGACAGCGCTATCCCGGCGGGCCGTGGCGATGTCCTCGAGGATGATGTGCTCCTCGGTGGCCACCACCTGCTGGCCGCCCTCGACCCGCTCCAGCAGGCTGGCGAGGCGGTTGGCGTGCTGGGGGCCCATCACCAGATCCAGTTCGGGCACCCGGCGCAGCAGCGCTTCCCCCTCCTGCTGGGCCACGCAACCGGCCACCACCAGGGTGAGGTTGGGGTCGGCCCGTTTGCGCAGGGCCTGCCGACCCAGGTAGCTGTACACCTTCTGCTCCGCGTTGTCGCGGATCGTGCAGGTGTTGTAGATCACCAGATCGGCGCTGTGTTCGTCGCTGCCAGGGGTGTAGCCCATGGCCTCAAGGATCCCCCCCATCCGCTCCGAATCCGCCTTGTTCATCTGGCAGCCGAAGGTGGTGATCCAATAGCTGCCGCGGAGCCTGGGCCTGTCCAGCGGCAGTCCCGGCTCCGCGTCGATCCCAGTGGCGCCGGCAGTCGGTTGGCCAGCGGGATGGTCCACCGCTGATCTGGAGTTGGGGAGGCTCATCAGGCCATCTTCCGACAGAGTGCAACCGGCAGGATCGTTTCACTCGCTGCAGCAGGCTGAGCGAGCCGCCGCGGCCGCGCACGGCTCAGTCGACCTCCAGTTAGTAGTGCTCCAGGAGGGTGAGCTGGTAGCTGGCGCTGGCCAGCTTGCTGCCCAGTTCGCTGCTGAGGGCGCGCAGCAGGGCGATCACCACCTCCGGTCGGCTCCGTCCAAGGTTGTCGAGGGCCTCACGACGCAGTAGCAGGCAGTGGCCATCGGTGTCGGCGATCACATCGGCGGTACGGGGTTGGCCGGTGAGGAAGCCGATCTCACCAAAGCACATGCCGCTGGAGAAGGTGGAGAGCCGCGTGGCTTTCTTCGTGCCGTTGCTGAGGTTCAGCCGGATCCTGGTGGTGAAGATGCCATCGACCACGATGTAGAGGGTGTCGCCGCTCTGGTTGCGCTGCACGGCCGGTTCACCGGCCCGGAAGCCGGTGAGCTCGAGCAGGGGATTGAGGATGGCGCGGTAGTCGGGATCTAGGCCATCCAGGATCGTGGGCTGGGGCGCCTGGAGGGAGGGGAGTTCCGGCCGCTCCTTCTGCAACAGGATGGTTTCGGCCTCTTCCAAGGCCGCGTCGATGGTGGGCAGCGTGGGCAGACCGTGATCCAGGCCCGCCAGGCTGGGCAGGTGGTCGGCGCGTGAGAGCAGCACCGTGATCGGCTTGGCCCGGAGCAGGGCCACCTGTCCCAGCAGGATCGAACAGGAGGTGGGGGGCAGCTCCAACACCTGGTTGAAGTCCACCACCACCACGCTGGCCTGACCGGCGATCGCCGTGAGTTCGGCCAGCAGCTGTTCGGTGGCGGCGAAGTCGAGCACTCCCTGGGCATGCACCACCCGGATGCGGCTGCCCAGCTTCTCAAGGATGCCGACCTCGGTGGCGTCTCGCCAGCGGCGGGAGCGGCGGTGGCTGCCGGTGTAGCTGCGGCGGATGGTGTTGATCGCCCGGGGATTCTGGTTGTAGAGGTGCAGCCCGTGCCGTTTGGAGAGTTCTTCGCACACTTCGATGCCCCGCACGCTGTTGCCGAAGGGATCGAGGCGCGGTGAATACACGGCAACGCCCAGCCGACCCGGCACCACGGCCAGCACGCCGCCACCCACGCCGCTCTTGGCGGGCATGCCCACGTCATGGAGCCATTGGCCGGCGTAGTCATACATGCCGCAGGAGCCCATCAGGGCCAGCATCTGGATCGTGATGTCGGCGTTAAGGGGTTCGGCGCCGCTGATCGGGTTGCGACCCTGGCAGGCCAGGCTGGCGGCCATGATCGCCAGATCCCGGCAGCTCACGGCGATGGCGCACTGACGGAAGTAGAGATCGAGGCCGCCTTCCGGATCTGATTCGATCACGTCGAAGTTACGCAGCAGGTGGCTGATCGCTCGGTTGCGGTGTCCCGTATCCCGTTCGGAGCTGTAGACGTTCTCATCGACGTGGAGCGGGCGTCCCGCGAGGTCGGAGAGGAAGCCGAGCAAAGTGGCCTCGGCTGCCTCGGGATTGTGCTGCCAGATCTGGGCGGCGGTGGCGATGGCGCCGGCATTGATCATCGGGTTGCGGGGAATGCCACTCACCGGATCGAGGCTGATGGCGTTGAAGGCTTCGCCGGAGGGCTCCACGCCCACCTTGGTATGCATGTGCTCGCGACCAAGAAGTTTCAGCGCCAGGCCATAGGCGAAGGGTTTGGAGATCGACTGGATCGTGAATTCCTTATCGCTGTCACCTACCGCATAGATGTGACCATCGGCCGTGGCCACTACGATGCCGAAATCTTCGGGATCGGCCTTGGCCAGTTCGGGGATGTAATCGGCCACCTTGCCCTCCCGGCGGCCACGGAGGCGATCATGCACCTCCTCAATCAGATTCTGGATCGCCGTTGCCGTGAACTCGGGACTGGGCATTCGGGGGGCATCGTTACGTCGATCCCATACCGGCTTTAGGTTCCTGACTGTAACGAGCGATACCCTCGCTCAATCTCGTGTCAGGTGGGCCGGCTCGCTCGCCGCGCCCCGGCCGCCTGGGCGTACACCCTGGCGGGCACCGGCCGCAGATCCCACACCAGGCCAAGCTTCGCCAGAACCAGCAGGGTGAGATAGGTGATGTCGATCTCCCACCAATAGATGCCTTGGCGGCAACTCGACTGGCAATGGTGATGGTTGTTGTGCCAACCCTCTCCCAGGGTGATCAGCGCCAGCAGCAGATTGTTGCGGCTGTCGTCCCCGGTGTCGAAGCGCTGGCTGCCGAAGACGTGAGAGAGGGAATTGATCGTGTAGGTGCCGTGATACAGCAGAACCGTGGAGATCAAGAACCCCCACACCAGCATCTGCGCTCCCGAGGTGGGTCGGCCCGCCTCCGCCAGCACCCTGCCCAGGGCGAAGGTGGCCGTGCCCAGCAAGGCAGGACTGATCAGTGACCAGCGATCGATGAACACCAGTTCGGGAAAGCGGGCGTAATCGCGGATGGCCGCGAGGTTGTCGCGGCGGTTGCCGGGGTGGAGAAACCAGCCCATGTGCGACCAGAAGAAGCCGTAATGCCTTGGGGAGTGGGGATCCTGTTCGGTGTCCGAGTTGGCGTGGTGGTGACGATGGGTGGCGGCCCACCAGAGGGGCCCGAGCTGGGCCGAGGAGGTGGCTAGCACGGCCAGTACAAATTGGAACAGGCGGCCGGTGCGGAAACTGCGGTGCGCGAAGTAGCGGTGGTAAGCGGCCGTCACGCCGAACATGCGGACCGCATAGGAGGCGAGGCACACCAGCAGGGCATCGCCACTCACCCCGGTCCACAAAGCGCCGAGGCAGGCCAGATGCATCAGGCCAATGGGAATGCTGGCCAGGATCCAGCCCTGGGTGATCTCCGGCTTCACCGGCGGATCCACGGCTCTGGCTCCGGCTTGGATCGGCTCGGCAACCATCTGGTGACTCGGTTCCCCGGGATGCTGATCTGCGCTCCAGCTCTTGATCGTGCCGGCTGCCTCGCTGCTGCGCAGAGGTTTGCGCAGAGGCTGGGGAAGGATCGTCAACGCCCGGGTAGCTCGAATGCGGTGCAACTTAGGTCAGGACTTCACAGATCCTCAGAATCCCGATTCGGCCCTGGCCGATTCCCGGGACCCCTCTGAAGAGAGGCCACGGCGGCGGTGCATCCGCAGCCGGTTGTGCCAGCTTGTGGCCATGGAATTGCGTCTGCTGTCCTTTCCCCTGACCAAGGCCGTGCCCCTGGCGATCAGCCGCGGCACCACCGCCGCCGTGGAGCGCCTGCTGGTGGAGGTGGAGCAGGACGGCCTGATCGGCATCGGTGAGACCGGTGGCTTCGACACCGGACACCGTGAGTTCACCACCGCTGCCATCGCTGCCGAACTTCAGGCCCTGGCCCCCCGTCTGCGGGACCTGGCCCCCCAGCCCCTGCAGGCCCTGGAGCCGCTGCTGGCATCGCTATCGCCGCCGGCCCGCTGCGGCCTGGATCTGGCCCTGCACGACTGGTGGGGCAAGCGGCTCGGGGTTCCCTTGCATCGCCTCTGGGGTCTGGATCCGCAGTTGGGGGTTCCCACCAGCGTGACCCTCGGCCTGGGGTCGGTGGAGGCGGTGCTGGCGCGACTGCAGCGGTGGTGGACCCAGCTGCCAGCCACCCGCATCAAACTGAAGCTCGGCAGTCCGGAGGGAACCGGCCACGACCGGGCCCTGGTGGAGGCGGTGGCCGAAGCCCTCGATCGCCACCAGCAAACCGGTGGGCCCGCCGCCGAGCTGCAGGTGGATGCCAACGGCGGCTGGGATCTGGAGGGAGCCCGCGCCATGGTGGGCTTGCTCGCCGACCATCAGGTGGCGCTGGTGGAGCAGCCCCTGCCCCCGATCGAGGATCCAGAGGCCGATTCCGCCGCCTTCGCCGCCTTGGAGCTCGATTGTCCGATCGCGCTGGTGGCCGATGAGAGCTGCTGGACCCTGGCCGATGTGGTGCGGCTGGCGCCCTATGTGGATGGGGTGAACATCAAACTGCTCAAGAGCGGCGGGCTTGGTGAGGCCCTGCTGATGGCCCAGGCGGCCCGCCGGCTGGGGTTGGAGGTGATGCTCGGCTGCTACTCCGACAGCGCCTTGCTCAACGGTGCCGCCGCCCAGCTGCTCCCCTTGGTGCGCTGGCCCGATCTGGACAGCCACCTCAATTTGGTGGACGATCCCTTCACGGGCCCGACGCTCGAGGCCGATCGCCTTCACCCCGGGGTCAGCCCCGGCCTGGGGGTGGCGCTCACCACGGCGCTCGCCGGAAGCACCACGGAGCTGGTGGATCGCTCCGGTAGCGAGGGCCCGTGGCCCCTCGCCGGGGCGTGATGCTCAGCCCCGACACCCCCGTGGTGCTCCTGCAGCACCATGGCCTCGACAACCTTGGCGGCAAGACCGGCCTGGCCCTGCTCCGCTACCGCCGGGGGCCGGTGGTGGCGGTGATCGATCCCGACCATGCGGGGGAGGATCTGGAGCGGCTCACGGGCATCCGGCGGGCCGTGCCGGTGGTGGGCTCGATGCGGGAGGCCCTGCCGCTGTTGCCTGCCGCCGCCCTTGCCGATCCCATCCCGGGGGGCGCTCCCGGGGCCGTGGCCGTGGTGGGATTGGCTCCCTCCGGAGGCCGCCTGAGCGCCGAACTCCACGCCGATCTGGTGGTGGGCCTGGAGGCGGGGCTGTCGGTGGCCAGTGGCCTCCACAGTCGGCTGGGCGACGATCCCCAGTTGGCGGCCCTGCTGCGGCCAGGCCGCTGGATCTGGGACCTGCGCCGCGAACCCGATGACCTGGTGGTGGGATCGGCCCGGGCGGCAGCCTTGGCGCCACGACGCCTGCTGGCGGTGGGCTCCGACATGTCGGTGGGGAAGATGAGCGCCTGCCTGGAGCTGCAGGCGGCCGCACTGCGGGCCGGTCTCGATGCCCGTTTTGTGGCCACGGGCCAGGCCGGCATCTTGATCGCCGGACGGGGGCTGGCCCTTGATGCGGTGCGGGTCGATTACGCCGCCGGGGCGGTGGAGCAGGCGGTGCTGCACGCAGCCGAGGGGGCCGGCCCCGATGCCCTACTGCTGGTGGAGGGGCAGGGCTCCATCTGCCATCCGGGCTCCACCGCCACCCTGCCGCTGCTGCGGGGCAGCCAGCCCACCGACCTGCTGCTCGTGCACCGCGCCGGCCAGACCACGATTCGCAACCAGCCCCAGATCCCCCTGCCGCCGATCGATCGGCTGATCGCTGCCCTGGAGGCGATGGTCGCCCTGGCCCGCCCGAGTGCGGCCGCGGCCCCACCGGCCCGAGTGGTGGCCATCGCCCTCAACACCGGCCATCTGGCGCCCGAACAGGCGGAGGCCGCCCTGGAGGCGATGGTCGCCCTGTCGGGCCTGCCCTGCCACGATCCGGTGCGCGATGGGGGTGAGTCCCTGCTGGCCGACCTGCGGCATGGCTGGGCTTCCGCCGCGGGCTGAGGAGCGCGCTGTCGCCCCTTCTCGGTACGAGCCAGCCGGGGCGCGGCGCCAACAAAAAACCACCCCGTGGACGAACCAGGGGTGGGGTGTTGTGGCAACAGGGCGAGCGAGGGGAATCGAACCCCCGTATGGCGGCACCACAAGCCGCTGCCTTAACCGCTTGGCGACGCTCGCCGCAGGAAATGACTTTATCACCGGGGCTTTCGGGACTACCGGGGCTTTGATGCGGATGCCCTTGCCTGGAACGGGCTGCGGATCCGATCGGGGCTGCTCTGATGCGGGCATGGAGATCCCCTCTCCACGGCTTGTCCCCCGTGGGCGGTTGATCTCTGCCATCCTGGATTTCGTTGTGGGTTCGAGCCGTGTCTGCCCGCGCCACGACAGCCCGCTCCCGGCTCCTGCGGCGCTCTTCGGCACGCGCCGATCTCACGCCCCATCAGCTCCCTCTCCCCGTCACCGATTCCGTTCGCGTGCAACGGCCCGTTCCGCCCTCGCCAGCGACCCCGCACCCTTCCACGCTGGGCGCCGTGGGAATTCGTTCTCTATTCGGACTTGCCGTTGCCGCCTCCCTGGGCCTGGGTTTGGTCGCCACCAATCCCGGTGAGGAGGAGTTCGAGCGATTTGCCGCCGACCAGATCACCCGTGCGGCTGAGCTGGAGCTCTGCCACGAGGGAGGCCTGCCGATGCTGGCCCGCCTGATCGTGCACGACTGTCCCCGCCTGATCGCCGCACAGCATGACTTGCTCGGCCGGCTGGCCCTGGCGGCCACTCGTCGCCGCAACTTCGGCCTGCTCAGCCTCTACCGCACCGATCTGGGGGGTCAGCAACTCCTCCCCGACTGGTCGATCCCCCGCTACAGCGCCATCACCTTGGCTGGTGCCGGTCGCTTCTTCATTCTGCGCAGCAACCAGGCCGCCGCGGAGCCCACCGTCCGATGAACCGGCTTGAGCCGCTGCGCATCCCCCGTTGTCTGCTTGACCCCGTGGCCTCCCTGCCGCCGCCCGATCGGGATGGCTTGGCCACGGTGCAGATCGAGCATGCCGAGGGCAGGATCACGGCCCTCCATCCCGTGGAGCTGCCTCCCTCGCGGCAGCTGCCCCTGGCCCTCACGCCGCCGGTCGATCCCCACGTGCACCTCGACAAGGCCTTCAGCGGCGCCTCCTTTCCCAAGTCCTCGGGCACCATGGCTGGAGCCCTGGAGGCCAATCTGCGGGAACTGGGCCAACGCCGCGGCGAGCAGGTGCTACAGCGGGCCGGCCTGGCGCTGGAGCGGGCCTGGCGCCATGGTTTGCGGGCGCTCCGCAGCCATGTCGACAGCCAGGCCCCAGCGACCCTGGAGGTCTGGGAGACGCTGCAGCAGCTCCGGGCGCGTTGGGCCGGCCGGGTGGATCTGCAGCTGGTGGCCCTGGCGCCGCTGGGGTACTGGCGCACGGCCGATGGGGACCTGCTGGCCCGAAGGGTGGCGCGCGATGGGGGCTTGTTGGGCAGCGTGGTGGGAATCCCCTTCTCCCCGTTGGCCTGGGATGCCGAGGGTCTGGAGGCCCTGCTGAGGCAGGCCGAGACCCTGGGCTGCGGCCTCGACCTTCACATCGATGAGAACGATGCCGCCCCCGCGCCTGGGGTGCGGGCTCTGGTGCGGCTGCTGGAGCAGCGCGGCGGCTGCCGGGTGCCGATCACCTGCAGCCACGCCAGCAGCCTGGCCCTGCTGGCGGCGCCGGCCCTGGCCCGATGGGCCGACCGACTGGCCGCCGCTGGGGTGGCGGTGGTGGCCTTGCCGGTCACCAATCTCTGGCTGCTCGGCAAGCGGGAGGGAATCACACCTCTGGTGCGCCCCCAGGCCCCGATTCAGCAGCTGCAGGCCGCCGGCGTGCGGGTGGCCATGGGCAGCGACAACGTGCAGGATCCCTGGTATCCAGGCGGCGATTTCGATCCGGTGGAGCTGCTGCGGCTGGCGCCCCTGCTGAGCCACCAGCTGCCGTGGCGGCGACGAGGGCTGGCGCCGTTCACCAGCGAGGCCTCGCGGCTGCTGGATCTTCCCTGGGATGGGGTGCTGCGGGAGGGGGCTCCGGCCGATCTGCTGGTGCTGGGGGCCTCGAGCTGGGGGGATCTGTTGGCCCGCCCCCCCCAGCGACGGGTGATGCGCGCCGGCCGCTGGCTGCCCCCTCCCGAGCAGGAGGCTCCTTCGGCCTTGCTGACGGCCCTGGAGGCCCCGGTCGCGTCAGGCTGAGGCCAGCGGGTGGGCAGGGAGGGGGTCCCCCACGGTGCCATTTCAAGACACTCCGGAGCTGATACCCATTTCGTCCACAGCGCCAGGCTCCATACGGGGCAGCCCCGGCTTCCATCCAGGCCTTCCCGATCACCGACCTTCGGGTCGGATCGCTCCCGTTCCCCTCCGTTCCCTCTCCGCCCCTCCCGCTCCCGCGCATCCGCCCGCCGCCCATGCCCGATCTCGCCCTGCCACCCCTGCCCCAGCCTCCCGCCGAGGCCACGATCGCGGCCCTTGCCGCCGAGCTGGAGGCGGTTGAGCCGGACCTGGTGCTGCATCGCTCGATCGAGGAGCGCACGCGCCTCTCCCGG
>JAPLIE010000131.1 GCA_026389265.1 Cyanobacteriota bacterium
AGATAGAGAAAGGTGGTGCCGCTCACCTTGAGCAGCATCGGATCGGCCAGCAGGCGGCGGAAATTGGCCAGCCCGATGAACTGCAGGGGCTCGCCCACATCCAGACCCGTGCGGCTGAAGCTGATCACCAGGGCCATGGCCCCGGGAATCAGCACCGAGAGCGCCAGCAGCAGGAGAGCCGGTGCCAGGAAACCCCAGGCGGTGACGCTGCCGGCACCGGAGCCGGCTGGGGATCGGGTGGGCTGGGACTCGGGCATCGAACCATTGTGAACCTCACGCCATGAAGCCCGCCTACCGGCAAGCGTTTATGCCACCTTGAAGCGGGCGGCTGAGTTACAAGGGCGCAGCCTCACGGATTTCGTCGTCAGTGCAGCCCACGACGCGGCCCAGCGAGCCATTGAGGAGCACTGCTGATCCTCGTTTGGTTCAGCTATTAGGGGAGATTTTCGACCAGGGGAAAGCGATGTGGATCTTCTCGTCGAATTGGCTCCCATTGGTGGTCACGCTAAATTCCATGCTTTTTTTGAGATGCTTGATGAGCTGCAAATAGTACTTGGCACCAAGGTTGATCTCGTTATGAGTGGGGCTGTGGGCAATACTATAATCGGCCGTGAGATCGAGAAGACCAAGGGGATAATTTACGGCGCGTGAGATAACCGCTTACCTCCATGACAGCATTGATGCACGTGATTCTATCGCTTCTTACGGACATCTCGATAGACACGTATGTAGAGATTCGAGAAAAGCGATCTGCAGCAGAACGGGAGTTTATTTTACTTGGCGAAGCAGTTTCAATGCTGGCTAGCTTCTGGCCTGAAAGGTGCAAGGGTCTATCGGATGGCCGGAAAACAATTGGGTTTCGCAACATTCTGACCCATAACTATGCTTCAGTTGATCACGAGACTGTGTATGAAACCGCTCTTCAGGATGTCCCGAAGCTGAGGAGAGAATGTTTGGAGTTGCTCAGGGAGTCGGAGGACGTAGAAATCCTCAGGCTTCAGTCTGGCATCTGGAAATAACTCGTACAGAGTGCGCCTGTGCGGTCTGCCTTCCTATCTTGAGCGGAGCAACCCGTCCGATCATCGTCTGGCATCGTTCAGCCCACGAGGTGTACCTGAACTCTGCCGCCGAGCGGAATTACGGCATCACGCGGGAGTGGTTCGACAAGCTGCCAGATAGTCCACGCAAGCAGAGTGATTTCGATAACGCCCACTACTGGGAGCAGGGGATGTTCTCGGTGTTGCCGAAGATCGGTGCGGCCATCGCCTCGCCCGAGCGTATCCAGGCCGGCCTGAAGTTCGTGCGCGAGTACTACCACGCCAATGGCGTCACCCTCGGCGCCGAACCTGGTGGTCTGATGTCGAAGCCGCTCCAGGACGCCCAGAACGCAATTCTCGGCGATCCTTCCTCGCCCTTCCGCTTCTACTTCATCGCCGATGGCAAGTCGATCACGGGTGCGTTCCCGGACGCACAGGTGGGTGCGGAAACCGAGAAACTGCTCGGGTGGGGCCGGGGGATGACGGCCTATCTGCCGAAGCAGGTGAAGCTGTTCGCCGATGGGGCCGTCTACTCCCAGGCGATGCAGGTGAGCCAGGGCTATACCGATGGCCATAAGGGTGAATGGATGATGGACCCAGAGTTCTTTGCTCGCTCCTTTCGCATCTACTGGGATCTCGGCTATCAGATCCACATTCATGTGAACGGTGATGCCGGCCTCGACATGGTGCTCGATCAGCTAGAGCAGAACCTCAAGCGCAACCCCCGCAAAGATCACCGCACGGTGATCGTGCACTTCGCCGTCTCCAGGCCCGAGCAGGTGGCACGGATCAAGCGGCTTGAGGCGATCGTGAGCGGCAATCCCTACTATCCCGTCGCCCTGGCGGACAATTACCGCGTTAAGGGTCTCGGACCGGAGCGGGCCGATGCAATGGTGCGGATGGGGGATGTGGAACGGGCAGACATCTCCTATTCGTATCACTCCGACATGCCGATGGCCCCGGGCCAGCCGCTGTTCTTGATCTGGGCAGGGGTCAATCGCATCACCAACGACGGCAATGTCCGCGGGCCAGAGCAGCGTGTCAGTCCTCTTGGCGCGCTGCGGGCGGTGACCCTCGATGCCGCCTATTCGTTGCAACTGGAGAAGCAGCTAGGCAGCATCGTGCCGGGCAAGCTCGCCAATTTCTCCATCCTGGCCGCCAGTCCGCTGAAGGTGGATCCGGTGCGGATCAAGGACATCCCCGTGTGGGGAACGGTTCAGGAAGGCAGGGTGCCACCGGTCCGTCGCCCCCCTGGCACGGGAGCCGTCTCGGTGCTGGGCCCCGTTCTGGATCGCCCGACGATGGAGGCTGTGCACCGGGCAGAAGCCAGCTCGTCCGGACACGAACACGGCGATTCCTGCATGCTGGCTCGACAGTTGGCCAGGGCAGCCGCTGGAGGTCGATTCGATCAGCACATGACTCCAGCCTCGACAAGCAGGTTGGGTAGATCGTCACCACCACGGACTAGGTAGCGGCCTCTGGCTCAGACGATCGCCGCGAAGCTGTCGCGGAAGGCGGCCAGGGTGGCGTCGATGTCGGCGTCGCTGTGGGCCAGGGAGGTGAAGCCCGCCTCGTAGGAGCTGGGAGCCAGGTACACGCCCCGCTCCAACATCGCCCGGTGCAGCTTGCCGAACAACACCGTGTCGGTGGCCTTGGCCTCCTCGAAGTTGCGCACCGGCCCCTGGCAGAGGAAGAAGCCGAACATGGCGCTGATGTGGCCGCCGCTGATCGGTACGCCGGCGTCGCGGCCAGCCGCCTGGATGCCGTCGCTGAGGCGCTTGGTGATCGCCTCCAGTCGCTCGTAGGTGCCGGGATGCTTCAGCAGTTCGAGCGTCTTGATGCCGGCGGTCATCGCCAGCGGGTTGCCGCTGAGGGTGCCTGCTTGATACATCGGGCCAGCTGGGGCCACCATCGCCATGATCTCAGCGCGGCCGCCGTAGGCCCCCACCGGCAGGCCGCCGCCGATCACCTTTCCCATCGTGGTGAGATCGGGGGTGATGCCGAACTTCGCCTGGGCGCCGCCGTAGCTGATTCGGAAGCCGGTCATCACCTCGTCGAACACCAGCAGGGCGCCGTTGTCCTTGGTGATCTCCCGCAGTCCCTCCAGGAAGCCCGGTTCGGGGGTGATGAAGCCGGCATTGCCCACCACCGGCTCGAGGATCACCCCGGCGATTTCGCCAGGGTTGGCGGCGAACAGCGCCTTCACCGACTCGAGGTCGTTGTAGGGGGCGGTGAGGGTGGCGGCGGTGGTGGCCTTCGGCACGCCCGGCGAATCGGGCAGGCCGAGGGTGGCCACCCCCGAACCGGCCTTCACCAGGAACATGTCGGCGTGGCCGTGGTAGCAGCCTTCAAACTTGATCAGCTTCTCCCGGCCCGTGAAGGCCCGGATCAGCCGCAACACCGCCATGCAGGCCTCGGTGCCGGAATTCACGAAGCGCACCATCTCCACCGACGGCACCGCCGCGATCACCAGCTCGGCCAGCCGGTTCTCCAGCTCACAGGGGGCGCCAAAGCTTGTGCCCTTCTCCAGGGCCGCCTGCAGGGCGGCGATCACCTCCGGGTGGCTGTGGCCGCAGATGGCGGGGCCCCAGCTGCCCACGTAATCGATGTAGCGGTTGCCATCCACATCCCAGGCATAGGCGCCCTTCACCCGGTCGAACACGATCGGCTGGCCGCCGACCGACTTAAACGCCCGCACCGGCGAGCTCACGCCCCCCGGCATCAGGGTCTGGGCGGCGGTGAAGATCTCCTGGGAGCGGGTGGTGTTGAGCACAGGAGTCGATACGGGCGCTGTGGGAGAAGCCGACAAGACGGGATCCGCGGACGGATGGCTGACAAGCGTGCTCCATCCTGACCCAGCGGCGCACACCTGGGCGGATCCTTTGAACAGGAGTGTGGAGAAGCCCGCCGCTGAGCGCACCTTGAGTACCTTGAACGCGGCTTTGGTTGCCCTCCAGGTGCCAGGGGCCGCCTCCCGTTCCTCGGTTGTGCCTGGCCCCGCGCTCGCGCCCAGCCCCTCGCCCGCCACCGCCACCAGCCCGATCGATTCCCCCAGCCCCGCCCCAGCGCCCCGTCCCCCGATCGACTGGGCCGCCATCGAGCGCCATTGCCGCGCCATCCTGCCGGCCCGGGGCGTGGTGGCCGCTCGCCAGGAACTGCTGACCTACGACTGCGACGGCCTCACCCTGCACCGCTGGGAGCCGCCCCTGGTGGTGCTGCCGGAAACCACCGAGCAGGTGGCGGCCCTGCTGCGCCTCTGCCACCGCGAGGGGGTGCCATTCGTGGCCCGGGGCAGCGGCACCGGGCTCTCCGGCGGTGCCGTGGCCGAAACGCCGGCCCTGGTGATCGCCACCACCCGGATGCGAAAGGTGCTGGAGATCGACCTGGCTAACCGCCGCATCACCGTGCAGCCGGGGGTGATCAACAGCTGGGTCACCCGGGCGGTGGCCGGCGATGGCTATTACTACGCTCCCGATCCCTCCAGCCAGGTGGTGTGCAGCATCGGCGGCAACGTGGCCGAGAACTCTGGCGGGGTGCACTGCCTGAAATACGGCGTGACCAGCAACCACGTGCTGGCGATGGAGGTGGTGCTCCCCGATGGCACGATCACCACCCTGGGCAGCGGCCTGGCCGAAACCCCGGAACTCGACCTGCGCGGCGTGTTCATCGGCAGTGAGGGCACCCTCGGCATCGCCACGGCGATCACCCTGCGGCTGCTGCGGGCCCCGGCCAGCGTGGCTGTGCTGCTGGCCGATTTCACCTCGATGGAGGCGGCGGCCGAGGCGGTGCGGGGCATCACCGCCGCGGGCATCCTGCCGGCTGGTATGGAGATGATGGATCGCCTCTGCATCGAGGCCGTCAACAACTATCTGGGGGCTCAGGAGTATCCCCACGATGCGGCCGCGGTG
>JAPLIE010000034.1 GCA_026389265.1 Cyanobacteriota bacterium
TCAGCTTTCACCACCAGCGGCCGGTTGAGCCGCTCCAGCAGCTCCAGGGCCTCCTCGCGGCTGGAGGCGCTCCAGTAGCCGGCGGTGGGGATGCCCGCTTCCACCATCAGGGCCTTGGCCCATTGCTTGCTGGCCTCCAGCCGGGCGCCGTCGGCGCCGGGGCCGAACACCGCCAGCCCATCGCGCCGTAGCCGATCGGCCAGCCCCGCCGCCAGGGGCGACTCAGGCCCCACCACCACCAGGTCGATCGCCCGATCCCGACAGGCGGCCGCCAGGGCCTCGCCGTCGCTCTCGGCGATCGCCAGCACCTGACAGCCCGGTAAGCCCGGTGTGCCTCCATTGCCTGGGGCGATCCACACCGCCTCTACAGCGGGGCAGCGGGCCAGGGCCCAGCCCAGGGCGTTCTCGCGGCCGCCACCGCCCACCACCAGGATCCGGGCCGGCACGGCCCCGGGAGTCGCCGGGCTGGGAGGGGGGGGTACCGCGGCGCTGGCGGTGGGATCGGATGGGGCCATGGGCTGGGTGAAGGCCACCGGGGCCGATCCGGTGGGGTGCTGCTGGGCCCAATCCTGCCAAGCGAAGCCGCGACCCGCGCCCCCAGGCGCCGGCGGGAGGGCCCCTTAGGTTAGGAATGCCGCTGCGACGGGCGGTTCGCGTCCTTGGTCGCCCCCGGGGGCACCGGATTAGCCCGTGCTCCGCTGCGTCCCAGAGCTGCCCTCGGGACCGCCCACCAGCCCCATCCCGTTCCGTTCCCGCGCGGGTCCTCCGCGCGCTGACTCCGCCCTGAGCCCGTGATGCCGCCCCGGCCCGCGTTCCCTTCTCACCGCTCCGCCGCGGCCGGCCCAGGGCCCCGCCGCGGCCGCGGGCGAACCCTGGTGGTGGGGTTATCGGCCCTGCTGCTCCAGGTCACCGCGGCACTTCTCCTTCCCGCGGCGGCGGCGGCGGCAGGGGCGGGAAGCTCCAGCCCCGCCGCGACTTCCCCGAAGCTGCCGGTCCCGGGAGCGATCCCCGGCCCCGGGCCTGCGGGCCCGCCGCCGCCATCCCTGGGCCAGGCCGCGCCGGCCCCGGCGCCACCGCCCCTCAGCCAGGCCGAGTTTCAGGAGCTGCTGCGCCATGGAACCCTCGAGCAGCTGGCCGAGGCTTGTCAGCGGGTCGTGGAGGAGGACCGTCTCGATCGCCTCCGCCGGATCCGTGAGCGGCTGCTGCTGATCCTGCCGGCGCCCCAGCCTCTGCCGGTGGTGCTTGCCAACGCGGAGGTGCTGCTCAGCTGCCACCAGCCCCAGGCGGCCCTCACAGTGCTCGATCGGATCAGCCCGGCGGCCGGGGCCGAGCGGCTGCAATGGCTGCTGATGCAGTGGCGGGCCGCCCAGGCCGCCCTGGACCACCGCCGGGCCGCCCTGGCCCTGGAACGTCTCGGGGCGGCCCGCCCGGCCCGGCTCGAAGCTCTGCTGCTGCCGGTGCTGCGCCGGGAGGACGGCACCGTGGTGAGCCGGCCGGCGCTGGATGTGCTCGCCGATCACCTCCAGGCCCGGGGATTTCCCCAGGCGGCTGCCACCCTGCTGCTGGCCTCCCAGGAGCCGGGCGTGATCGGAGCCGAGCGCCGCCTCGAAGCGGTTCGGCTCCTGCAGGCCCTGCCGGTCGAGGAGCGCGCCGCCCTGCTGGAATCCGCTCTCGACCAGGCCGCGGCCGTGGGCGCCTGGAGCCTGGTCGGGGAACTGCTGGATGCCCAGGCGGCCCTGCCCTCCGAGCGGGCCCGCCAGCGGCGCCTGCGCCTCAGCCCCCGCATCGATGACGCCTATGGCGAGTGGCTGATCCTGCGCCAGGATCCGGCCGCCTCCGCCAGGAGTGCCGAACTCGAGCGGCGTCTGCGCTCCCCCGAGGCGAAGGGGAGCCACCGGGAGGCTCCGCCACCGGGCACACCACCCACCGCAGCGTTAACCCCACCACTCACCGCTCCAAGGGCCGCTCCAGGGACCGCTCCGCTGCCCACGCCATCTCCGTCCTCCTTCACCAAGCCCGTCGTTCCCCTGCCATGACCCCCTATTCCCTGGGACCACTGCTTTACGAGGGCAAGGCCAAGCGTGTGTACGCCACCGACCAGCCCGATCTGGTGGCGGTGGAGTTCAAGGACGACGCCACCGCCTTCAATGCCGAAAAGCGGGCCAGCCTGGCCGGCAAGGGCGCATGCAACTGCCGCATCTCCGCCCTGGTGTTCGAGTGGCTGCAGGGTCGGGATGTGCCTACCCACTACCTCGGGACCCAGGCTGATCGCTGGATGCTCGTGCGTCCCGTGCAGGTGGTGCCGATTGAGGTGGTGGTGCGCAACGTGGCGGCCGGATCGCTCTGCCGTCAGCTGCCGATCGCACCGGGCACCCCCCTGGATCCACCCCTGCTCGACCTGTACTACAAGGATGATGCCCTGGGCGACCCATTGCTCACCGAGGCCCGGCTTGAGCGTCTTCAGCTGGTGAGTTCAAGCAAGCTCCAGGCCATCAAGGAGCTGGCGATGGCGGTGAACCGGGGCCTGCTGGAGCTGTTCGGTTCGGTGGATCTGGAGCTGGTGGATTTCAAGATCGAGCTGGGCTTCGCCGCCGACGGCCGCCTGCTCCTGGCCGATGAGATCAGCCCCGACACCTGCCGGCTCTGGGATCGCCGCATCAGCGACCTGAGCGACCGGATTCTGGACAAAGACCGCTTCCGCCAGGATCTCGGTGGTGTTGTCGAGGCCTACGGGGAGGTCCTCAAACGGGTCCAAGGGGTGTGTGCTCCACCCCGGGTCTACCGGTAAGGTCAGCCGGATTCGCGGCTCTGCCGCACCAGCCTCCCTCTCTCCATGGCCGGCGCCAGCCCCCGCAGGATTGTGCTCCTCCCTTCCGCCGGCTCCCGTCTCACCTTTGCTGTTCTGCCCCTAGTGGGGTTTGTGGTGGTTGCCGCCGGTCCCACCCGGGCCGCCGAGGTCTTGAAGTCGGCGCCGCCTATCCCCCCGGCCGCGTCCAGCGGAGCCGTTATCCAGCTGGCCTCCGTGGCCGTGGCGTCCACCCCAGCAGCCACCTCGGCGGTGTCCCAGCCTTCTGCGGCTACCGCTTCGCCCTCAGGGGCGGCCACGGCGCAGCCCGCCGCCGCCACCCAGCTGCTTTCGCAGGCGTCCCCGGCCAGCGCCTCCCCAGCGGGTGCTTCGACCCCGAAGCCCGCCGCGACTGTTGTTCCTCAGGCTTCCCCGGCCAGCGCCGCCCCAGCGGGTGCCCTGACCCCGAAGCCCGCGGCGCCGGTGCTTCCTCAGGCTTCCCCGACCAGCGCGTCCCCAGCGGGTGCTCTGACCCCGAAGCCCGCGGCGCCTGTTGTTCCCCAGGCTTCCCCGGCCAGCGCCGCCCCAGCGGGTGCTCTGACCCCGTCCCCCAAGGTCGCACCAACGACCGCCAAACCCGCTGCCGCCACCCCCCCGCTGGCGGTTCCTGCCTCCAGCCCTGCCACTCCTTCCGTAACCCCTTCGGCCCCGGTAACCCCTGCGGCCCCGCTCGCCACTCCCGCCAATCCCCCCACGGAAGCCCCCCCCACGGCGGCCCCCCCCGCGGCAGCGCAGCCACCGGCGGCCGATGCGCCGCTGGTGGAAACACCCCCGGTCAATGAGCCCAAGGTGCAGCTCAGCGAGGTCGTGGTCGACGGCCTGGCGGGCCACCCGGAACAGCAGCGCCTTGAGCAGGCCGTCTATGGCGCCATGACCGTGACCCCCGGCAGCCTGGTGACCCGCAGCCAGCTCCGTAAGGACCTCGGGGCCATCTATGCCACCGGTTGGTTTTCAGATGTGCGGATGGTTCCCAAAGACGGCCCCCTCGGCGTCCGCCTGGTGGTGACCGCGCTTCCGTATCCGGTGCTCAGCAAGGTCACCCTCGAGCCGCCCGATGCCAAGGTTCCGGCCAAGGTGGTGGAGGAGACCTTCGCTGCCGATTACGGCCGCACCATCAACCTCAACACCCTGCAGACCCGCATGCAGGAGTTGCAGCGCTGGTACGGCGACAAGGGTTTTTCCCTGGCCCGGATCACCGGTCCTGGCCGCATCGGACCGGATGGTTCCGTGCAGCTGCTGGTGCGCCAGGGCACCGTGGCGGGCGTGGAGGTGCAGTTCCTCGACAAGGAGGGCAACACCACCGATGACAAGGGCCGGCCGCTTCGGGGCAAGACCAAGACCTGGGTGGTGACCCGCGAGATCTCGATGCGTCCGGGTGAGGTCTTCAACCGCCGCAACCTCGAAGACGACATCAAGCGTCTCTACGGCACCGGCCTGTTCAGCGATGTGAAGGTGACCCTGCGGCCCACCCCGGACGATCCTGGTCGGGTCACGATTGTGCTGGGGGTGGTGGAGCAGTCCACCGGCTCCCTGTCCGGCGGCCTGGGCTACAGCCAGAGCCAGGGTGTGTTCGGCCAGATTCAGGTTCAGGACAGCAACCTCTTCGGCCGGGCCTGGGATCTCTCCACCAGCTTCACCTATGGCCAGTTCGGCGGCCTGTTTGATATCACCTTCACCGACCCCTGGATCAAGGGTGACCCCTTCCGCACCGCCTTCCGGGCCAAGGCCTTCATCAGCCGCGATGTGCCGCAGGTGTTCCAGAGTCAGGACAACGGCAACATTTACACCGTTTCTGATTTCTATGAGGCTCCCGGCACCAGCGTTGCCTACAACATCAACAGCAATAGCAATCCCCTCAATGGACCGATCGGTTCGGTGCAGCAGGCTGAATCCCAGAGCCCTGGCACCAGCTGGTTCAACTACGACGGCAACTCCGTGGTGGTGCAGCGAATTGGCGGCAATCTCCAGTTCATCCGGCCCCTCAATGGCGGCAATCCCTTCATCCGGGCCCCCTGGAGTCTGATCGCTGGTCTCAATGCCCAGCAAGTCACCCCCATGAATGTGGGGGGCGAGACCATGCCCTATGGCGTGCTCAACAACGACTTCTTCAACAGTGGCGGCACGCAAGTGCCGATCGATTCGATCGTGTGCGTTGCTTACAACTGCGCCAGCCGCAACCAGTTGGTGGGCCTCCGCCTGGCCACCACCTACAACACCCTCGACGATCCGCGCAATCCCACCCGCGGTGATTTCCTGAGCCTCGGCACTGAGCAGTTCATTTCGGTGGGTCCCGATTCACCCACCTTCAACCGCCTGCGCGGCAGCTACACCCACTTCATCCCCGTGAATTGGCTGAAGTTCTTCAAGGGTTGCCGTCCCGGCGCCAAGCCGGGCCAATGCAAGCAGGCCCTCGCCTTCCAGGTGTCGGCCGGCACCGTGCTGGGCGATCTGCCGCCCTACGAGGCCTTCTGTGTGGGCGGTGGCAACTCGGTGCGCGGCTACTACGACTGCGATCTTGGCGTGGGTAAGAGTTTCGGTGAGGCCACAATCGAATACCGCTTCCCCCTGTTCAGCATCGTGAGCGGTGAGCTGTTCATCGATGGCGGCACCACCTTCGGCAGCCAGAGCAACGTGCCCGGCAACCTCGGCCCCCTGCTGGGCAAACCGGGCGAGGGCTTCTCCGTGGGCACCGGCGTGATCGTGACCACTCCTGTGGGCCCGCTGCGGCTTGAGGTGGCCAGCCAGGACTTCACCAGCAACTGGCGCTTCAACCTCGGCGTGGGCTGGAAGTTCTAGTGACCATCTGGCCCCAGGACTACGCCCGGGCCTGGACCCTGGCCACCGCGGTCGAGCGTGTCGGCGTCGGCCTCCACGGGGGCCTGCCCTGCCGGGTGCGGCTGGCACCCTCCTCCCTGCCGGGCTACTGGGTGGGCTGGCTGGATGACCCCTCCCGGCCGCTGCAGCGCCTGGATCCTTCCCGGGTGAGCGATACACGCCTCTGCACGGCTCTCCAGCTCGGCGACCGGCGCCTGGCCACCGTGGAGCACCTGCTGGCGGCCTTGGCCGGAACCGGCGTCAGCCAGGCCGAGATCTGGGTGGACGCTGGCGAGATCCCTTTGCTCGATGGTTCCGCCCTGCCCTGGGTGGAGGCGATCGCCGAGGCCGGACTCGAGGAGGTGGGTGAGCGGCAGGAGCCAACCCTGCCGCCCGAGCCCCTCACCCTCCAGCAAGGCCTCGGCTTCATCACCGCCTTTCGGGCCGAGGCCCTGCGGCTGGCGGCCGCCGTGGAATTCCCCCAGGCGGCGATTGGCCGCCAGCTTTATTCGATCGCGCTCACTCCCGCGGCCTTTGTGGCCGAGATCGCCCCGGCCCGCACCTTTGGCTTCCGCGAGCAGGTGGAGCACTTGCGCGCCGCCGGCCTGATTCAGGGCGGCGGCCTCGATAACGCCCTGGTCTGCGACGGTGACCGCTGGCTCAATCCGCCGCTGCGCTTTGCCGATGAACCGGTGCGCCATAAGCTCCTTGATCTATTGGGTGATCTCGCCTTGGTGGGCTTGCCTCGGGCCCAGGTTTTCGCCTACCGCGGCTCCCACGGCCTCCATACCGGCCTCGCTGCCGCGATCGCCGCCGCCGCCCCTTCGCCGCATCCCCACCTCTGCTGAGTGCCTGAGCCCTTGACCGTCACACCCGCCATTCCCGCTCCCGCCGCCAGCCCCCACGACCCTGGTGCCGCCTCCCCCAACGCCCCGACCCAGGCGGAGCAGGCGGCTTCTTCCACCCCGGCACGCTCATCCCCGGCACGGTCATCGGGGCTGGCACCCGAGCGGGTGGTGTTGGCCAGCGAGCAGATCCAGGGCCTGTTGCCCCATCGGTACCCCTTCGCTCTGGTGGACCGGGTGATCGCCCATGAACCGGGGCGGATGGCGGTGGCGATCAAGAACGTGACCCTCAACGAGCCCCAATTTCAGGGCCATTTCCCCGGGCGGCCGCTGATGCCCGGCGTGCTGATCGTGGAGGCGATGGCCCAGGTGGGCGGCCTGATCGTGACCCAGATGCCCGACCTTCCCAAGGGCCTGTTCGTGTTCGCCGGCATCGATGGAGTCCGCTTCCGACGGCCGGTGGTGCCAGGCGACCAGCTCCGCATCACCTGCGAACTGCTCAGCCTCAAGCGCAAACGGTTCGGCAAGGTGAAGGCCGTGGCCACCGTGGACGGCGAGCTGGTGTGTTCCGGCGAACTGATGTTCTCCCTGGTCGATTGAGGTATGACGAGTACAGCCCTGGCCACATCGGTGCATCCAACGGCGGTGGTTGATCCCGCCGCCCAGTTGGGCACGGGCGTGGTGATCGGCCCCTACGCGGTGATCGGCGGCGAGGTGGAGATCGGCGATGGCTGCCGCATCGGACCCCATGTGGTGATTGATGGCCGGGTGCGGATGGGCAACGGCAATCGCATTTTTCCAGGCGCCTGCATCGGTCTCGAACCCCAGGACCTCAAGTACAACGGCGCTCCCACCGAGGTGGTGATGGGCGATGGCAACGCCATCCGCGAATGCGTGACGATCAACCGGGCCACCCATGAGGGGGAACAGACCCGGCTGGGGAGCGGCAACCTGCTGATGGCCTACAGCCACCTCGGGCACAATTGCCGCCTGGGTGATCGCATTGTGATCGCCAACGGCGTGGCGGTGGCCGGCCACGTGGTGATCGGCGATCGGGCCGTGATCGGCGGTGTGCTGGGCATCCACCAGTTCGTCCACATCGGCAGCCTGGCGATGGTGGGGGGGATGAGCCGCATCGATCGGGATGTCCCTCCTTTCACCATGGTGGAAGGCCACCCGGGCCGGGTGCGGGGCCTCAACAAGATCGGCCTGCGCCGCAGCGGCCTGGCCGAGCGCGAGGGGGGCGCCGAGCTGCGCCAGCTCCAGGAGATCTGGAACCTGCTTTACCGCAGCGACCGGGTGTTGGCCGAAGCCCTGGTGGAGGCCCGCTTGCAGCCGTTGCTGCCCGCCGCCGCCGAGCTGTGCGACTTCCTGGAGGCTTCCGTGGGGCCCGGTCGTCGCGGTCCCCTGCCGCCACCGCGCTGATGGTGCGCCTGCTGGTGAGCACCGGTGAGGTGTCCGGTGACCTACAGGGCAGCCTGCTGATCAGGGCCCTGCACCTTGAGGCCGACCGTCGCCACCTTCCCCTGGAGGTGGTAGCCCTGGGCGGCCGCCGAATGGAGGCCGCCGGTGCCGAGCTGCTGGCCGACACCGCCGGGCTGGGGGCCATCGGCCTCTGGGAGGCGCTGCCCCTGGTGCTGCCCACCTTGAAGCTGCAGGCCCGCCTGCGCCGCTGGCTGGCCGATCACCCTCCCGATGGCGTCGTGCTGATCGACTACATGGGGGCCAACGTGAATCTGGGGCTTCGCCTCAAGCGCCGCTATCCGCGCGTGCCGATCTCCTATTACATCGCCCCCCAGGAGTGGGCCTGGAGGGTGTGGGATGGCGGCACCACCCGCCTGATCGGCTTCACCGACCGCATCTTGGCGATCTTCCCCGAAGAGGCGCGCTTCTATGCCTCCCACGGGGCCACCGTCACCTGGGTGGGCCATCCCCTGATCGACACCGTCGACCATCGTCCTGAGCGGCAGGAGGCCAGACGGCGCCTGGAGCTGGCCGCCACCGCTCCAGTGCTCCTGCTCCTGCCCGCCTCCCGCCCTCAGGAACTGCGCTATCTGCTGCCGGCGATGGTGGCGGCGGCGGCTGAGCTCCAGCGTCGCCGGCCCAGCCTCGAGGTGCTCGTGCCGGCGGGACTGGAGGGCTTCGAACCGATCCTGGACCGGGCGGTCGCCGCCGCCGGCCTGCGGGCCCGGGTGATTCCGGCCCGCCAGGCTGATGCCCTCAAGCCCGATCTCTGTGCCGCCGCCGATGTGGCCGTCACCAAGTCCGGCACGGCCAATCTTGAGCTGGCCCTGCGGGGGGTGCCCCAGGTCACGGGATATCGGGTCAGCCGACCCACCGCGCTGGTGGCCCGCCATCTGCTGCGCTTTAACGTGCCCCACATCTCCCCGGTGAACCTGGTGCTAGCCGAACGCTTAGTGCCCGAGCTGCTTCAGGAGGCCTTCAATTCCGCGGGGATCGTGGCGGCATTGGAGCCCTTGCTAGAGGTCAACAGTCCGGAACGCCGGGCGATGTTGGAGGGTTACGGGCGGTTGCGGGATGCCCTGGGCGAGCCCGGCGTCACCCAACGCGCCGCCTCCGCCATCCTGGACCAAATTCAGCAGGCCGCCCCATCCCCATGAGCAGGATCCCCGTCATTGTGGCCGTGTCCGGGCCCCCCACCCGGCCTAGAGGGGGTAGGGGCTCCGTCGATCGCCATCCGGCCGGAGCCAACGTGCGGCGCCCCGCGGCCGCGGCGCCCAGCTCCCGTTGCCGGCCCTGGTTCCCGGCCGCGCTGCTGGGCCTGCTGATCACGGTGGCCCTGCTGCTCACCCCGTGGGCACCGGCCCTGGCGGCCACCGAGGAGGCCGTGCTGGCCGGCGGCTGCTTCTGGTGCCTGGAGCACGATCTCGAGGAGCTCCCCGGGGTGCTGGATGTGGAGAGCGGCTACAGCGGCGGCAAGCAGCCCAATCCCACCTATCAAGAGGTGTCCGCTGGCGGCACGGGCTACCAGGAGAGCGTGCGGGTGCGTTTCGACAACACCAAGCTCCGCTACGAGGCCCTGCTGCGGGCGTACTGGCGCAACATTGATCCTTTCGACGGCGGCGGCCAATTCTGTGACCGCGGTGATTCCTACCGCCCGGTGATCTTCACCACCAGCGCCACCCAGGCGGTGGAGGCCCGCAACAGCCTGGTGGCGGCCGCCCGCGAACTGGGCAAACCCGCCTCTTCCTTGAAGGTGAGCGTGCGGGCCCTCACCCGCTTCTGGCCCGCCGAGGTTTATCACCAGAACTACGCCCGCCGCAACGGCCTCCGCTATCGCTATTACCGCTGGGCCTGCCGCCGCGACCAGCGCCTTGATGCCGTGTGGGGAGGCCAGGCCCGCCGGGGTGAGCGCTGGCGCAACGCCAGCCAGGCCACGGCTCCCGCCGCGGCTTCCGCCCCAGCGACCAGCGCCGGCAGCGGCAGCGGCAGCGGAGCAGCTGCGGGATCGGCGACCCCTTCGCCGGGGGGTTCGGCCGCCGCCAACACCCGCCGGGCCGGGCCCACCCCAGCCGCCAGACCCTCCCTAGGACCCTCCGAGACCGGAGCAGCCTTGGCACCCCTCAATGCTGCGCCTGCGATTGCGGCGGCCCCCTGAGGCCGCCGCCGGCCAGTCCCGCCGCAGTCCTGCTGGGAGGATTCGATGACGCAGCAACGGGAGGCGCCGGCAACGCGAACCAAAAACCGAGGAAATCCTGAAGAAACGAGCTGCAAAATTGCAGCGAAACATCAGCTCACCCATTGATTTGGCGCCGAACCAGCTCGGTCTGGGCGCCGTAGCCTGGGTGGGTTCAAGGCGCTGTGAGTGTATGTATCTGCTGACCATTCGTGACGGTCTGCACACACGCCATATCGGTCCCTACGCCACCACCCAGCAGGCCGCCGATCACCTCGACCTCCTGCTCCCCCACTGCGGTGAGAGGGTCCACTGGCAGATCCATGAGTTGGAATCGCCCGGCAGCGCCTGGACCGGCTCCGGGGCCCACCAGACATCGGCCAGCCTCGCGGCCTGAGGGCGCGAGCCTGGCGGATGGCTAGAGATCGCGAGGCTGGCTAAGCCTCGATCAGCCGTTATCCGGGTAGCCCCTGCGCAGTCCGCTCTCCACCATCAGCCCCACGCCGGCGTTAATCAGAATCAGGCCGAGAATGCCGTACCAGAACCACGGGCCCGCATCCGGCACCGTGGGAAGCTGTTCCGTTGAGGCGGTCGTCAGGGATCGCCAGGTGAGGATGCCCTTGCGGATTGCCGCCTCCGCGAAAAGGCACAGACCCGCCGGTAGGAGCAGCACCCCGAGTTGGGCCATCACATACCAGCGGATCTTGCGGGCAGGCATCGGCAGCAATGGGCTGAACCTTCCAACCTAGGGTTCAGGCGGGTGAGCCAGCGCTGATCCAGTTCACCAGGGTGCGCACTCCGAAGCCGGTGGCTCCCGCCGGATCGAGGCCCCGGCCTTTGTCGCTCCACACGGTGCCGGCGATGTCCAGGTGGGCCCAGGGGAGGTCCTTGGGCACGAAGTCCTGCAGAAACAGGGCTGCGGTGATCGAGCCGCCGGGGCGGGGGCCGGTGTTCTTGAGATCGGCGAAGGCGCTCTTGAGGCCCTCTTTGTAGGAGCTTCGCAGGGGCATGCGCCAGAAGCTCTCCCCTTCGGCCTGGCCCGCGGCCAGCAGGGCTTCCGCCAGGCCGTCACTGCACGACCACAGCCCGGCGATCTCCTCCCCGAGGGCGATCACGCAGGCGCCGGTGAGGGTGGCCAGGTCCACGATCGCGTCTGGTTCCAGCTTGCTGGCATACACCAGGGCATCGGCGAGGGTGAGGCGGCCCTCGGCGTCGGTGTTGTTGATCTCGATCGTCTTGCCGTTCGAGGCGGTGAGGATGGCGCCGGGGTGCATGGCGCCGCCACTGATCATGTTCTCGCAGCTGGCCACGATCGCGTGCACCTCCACGCTCTCCGGCCGGATCTGGGCGATGGCGCGCATGGCCCCGAGCACGGCGGCGCTGCCCCCCATGTCGTACTTCATCATCTCGATCTGGGAGCCGGCCACCTTGAGGTTGTACCCGCCCGAGTCGAAGGTGAGCCCCTTGCCCACCAAGGCCACCCGGCGGCGCGTCTCTCCGGCTGGGCGG
>JAPLIE010000020.1 GCA_026389265.1 Cyanobacteriota bacterium
TAGGCCGTGGCCACCTTGCCCGTGAGCAGGGTGGCGGTGAGCAGGGGGGCGATCTCCCTGGAGAGGCCCAGGGCCAGCAGGCCGCCGATGGCAGCGCTGGCGCCCTGTTTGGAGAGCTCAGCTGCCACCTGGATGTTGAACACGGTGCCGGCCGCCAGGGCCGTGACCAGCACGATCAGGAAGCTGCCGGGGCCAGCCTCCAGCAGCTCCTGGGTCAGGTCCTGGCGACCGATGCGTAGCCGGGCGATGGCGCTCACCGCCTGGCCCCCGATCATCAGGCTCGCCCCAAGGCGCCTCAGCCAGCGGGGCAGCGTGCGGTTTTGCAAGCTGGCGGCCTGCTGGCGTAACCGGGCGGCGGCTGCCCGGCCCGCACGGTTGCCACGAGCTGCCGCATCGGGGGCGGAGGCCTCCTGGGGGACCTCCGGTGGCGTGCTGGGCTGAAGGATGCGCATCGCCCTGCGGCCAAGGCTCCACGCTAGTTTCATCGATTGTGGGTCTGCAGGTGCAGCCCTCGCTCGGGCCAGCGGCGCATGATCACCAGGCCGAGCACCACCAGCGTCGCCGGAATCAGGCCCATGCAGAGCCGGATCGCCACCAGGGCCGAATCGGGCTGGAGGATGCCGCGGGAGGCCTGATAGCCGCTGAGGCTCATCAGGTTGCCGAAGAGGAAGAGGGCCACACTCATGCAGATCTTCTGGCCCAGCACCATCCAGGCGCTGAACTGGCCGGCCGGCTTCTCGGGGTCGGCATCGATGGCATCGGGCAGCAGCGACCAGGGAATCAGGTAGGCGGTCGAGGCGCCAAGACCCACCAGCAGGATGGCGGCGAGCAGCATCACGAGCCTCACCAGGTTGCCCACGGAGCCTGTCGGGGCCACCGCTGCATCGAGGGGCAGCATCAGCATCGCCGCCAAGCAGCCGGTGATCCACAGCCAGGTCCCCCAGTGGAGGGCCTGCACCCGCCCCCGCACCGCCGCCACCCGGGTCCAGATCTGCAGGCCCACCAGGGTCATGATCTGGAAGGGCAGCAGGATCCAGTTGCTCCAGCTCTCCGGCAGCCGCATCACCACCGGCAGGTAGATCAGGGCGGCGGTCTGCATGATCTGCAGGGCGCACCAGAGCATCAGGTAGAGGCCCAGCACCATCAGGAAGCGGCCATTGCTGCGCACCCGCCGCAGTTGGCGGCGGGTGGAGCCGCTCTCCACCTGGGGTTGGCTGGCCAGGCGAGCGGCCGGCGCGATGCCCCAGGCGCACAGCAGGGTGGACACGGCGATCACGGAGCCGGAAAGAAGGCCGAGTCGCAGGTAGTTGCCGGCGATGTGGTGGTCCTTCAGCAGGAGGCCGCCGAGCACGATGCCGATCAGACTGGCGATGATCGAGCCGGTGAAGCGGCTGGTGTTCAGCTGGGTGCGCAGGGTGGTGCTCTCGGTGAGCTCGGCGGGCAGGGCCGAGTAGGGGAGGTTCACGCAGGTGTAAAGGCTGTTGGCAACCACTGAGATCCCCACAAACACCCAGAACTTCATCCAGATCCCGCCGGGGGGCAGCCACCACATCGCCGCCATCGCCGCCCCCAGGGGAATGGCGCTCACGAAGATCCAGGGCAGGCGCGGCCCCCAGCGGGTCCGGGTGTGATCGCTCAGCCAACCCACGATCGGGTCGTTGAAGGCATCCCAGAGCCGGGCCACCATCAGCACCAGCCCCGCCATCCAGGCCGGCAGCCCGGCGGCTGAGGTGTAGAAGATGAATAGGTAGAAGCCGATCAGGGAGGCGGCCATGCCGGTGCCGGCGTCACCCAGGCTGTAGGAGAGGAGCAGGCGGCGGCGTTGGGCCTTAGGCAGCAGGTCGGGGTCTGTGGGGCGCAGCGTGGAGGGGGTGGTGTCGCTGGCCGGCGCTGGGGAGGAGCTCAAAGGCGGTGGCCTTGGGTAAGCCATAATGGACCAGCCTGGTGGCCATTAGCCAGGTCGACCAACCAGGCTGATGCGTTCGCCTCAGATTGGTGGCCACAGCAGCCTTCCGGAATTTAGCGGCGAACATTCGCCGACCTGATTCATCTCCTGGGGCTGGTGATTTGCCAGGTTGGCTATTGCGCGGGCGTAGTTTAGTGGTAAAACCTCAGCCTTCCAAGCTGATGATGCGGGTTCGATTCCCGCCGCCCGCTTTAATCATTCTTATGCCCTTGTCGTTCCCCTCCCGTCGCCTGTTCAGCATTGCGGCGGCCCTGATTCTGCTGGTGGGCATCGCCCTGCCCGCCTGGGCTGATTTCGCCCTGCCGCCGCTGCCCTACGCCGCCGATGCCTTGGAGCCGGCCATCGATGCCGCCACGATGACCTTCCACCACGACCGCCACCACGGCGCCTACGTGGCCAACCTCAACGCCCAGATCACGGCCAACCCGGAACTGGCTGACCTCAGCCTGGAGGCGTTGCAGGGCCGGATCTCCCGCTTCCCGGAGGCGGTGCGCAACAACGGCGGCGGCCACTGGAACCACAGCCAGTTCTGGGCCGTGATGGCACCGCTCGGCCAGGGGGGCTCTCCTTCCCCCGAACTGCTGGCGGCGATCAACGGCAGCTTCGGGTCGCTGGAGTCGCTGCAACAGCAGTTCAGCCAGTCGGCGGCGGCCCGCTTTGGCTCCGGCTGGGCCTGGTTGATCCGCCGGCCTGATGGCAGTCTGGCGATCACCAGCACCGCCAACCAGGACAACCCACTGATGGACTTGGCTGGCCTTGAGCGAGGCACGCCGCTCCTCGGCCTCGACGTGTGGGAGCACGCCTACTACCTCAAGTACCAGAACCGCCGGCCCGATTACATCCAGGCCTGGTGGCCCCTGCTGAACTGGAACGAGGTGAACCGCCGCTTCCAGGCAGCTGAAGCGAGAGCTTGATCATCCCCGTCTGGTGTGGGATGCCGCTGCCCCGATTACTGAGTTCAAGCAGGGCATCTGATCTACATCCGTGGCCCCGTTCTCGGCGGGGGCCAGGGCCTTGGCCCCATGCGTTTCTGGCCATCAACCAAAGCCAAAGACGGCAATCCAGGCCTGGCCCAGCGCCAGATGCAGGCTCAGCCAGAGGCGGGTGGAACGGGTTATGGCAGAGCGGGCGATTGGGCGACGATTCACACCGGCCGATCGACACCAGGGATTCTCCCCGCCATTCTAAAGACCTGCCCAGCCCCTCCCTCTTTGAAGCGCTTTTTCCCCAAGTTCACCGCCGCCTCCCTGCTCCTGGCTGCCGCTCTGCCCGGCAGCGCCTGGGCTGGCGCCGCCTTCAACAAAACCCTAGAGCTCCAAGGCATCAGCTTCCAGGTGCAGAGCAGCGGAGAGGGCTCTCAGCAGCAGCTCACGATCACCACCACGGGCGCCAAGCCCCCGATCAAGCCGATTCGCCAAACGGTGAATGGCCAGGTGGTGGGTGCCGAGGTGGCCGACCTCAACAGCAACGGCATGCCCGAGCTCTACGTGTTCGTCCAGGGTGCTGGCAGCGGCAGCTACGGCGAAGTGGTGGCCTACGCCGTGATCAAAGGCAGCGAACTCTCCCCGATCACCCTGCCGGAACTCACGGGTGCCAACGCCCAGGGCTACCAGGGCCACGATCAGTTCCAGGTGGTGGAAAGTTGCCTGGCACGCCGCTTCCCGATCTACAAGTCGGGCGATAGCAATGCCAAGGCCACAGGCGGCCAACGGCAGATCTGTTACAAGCTCAAAGCTGGCGAGGCGGGCTTTATCTTGCGGCCCACCAGCGTGCTCAAGTTCTGATGCCGGCGTTGTCTCACCGCTTGGCTGCGTCCGTTTTGATCGGTGCCGCTTTGGTGCTTCCCGCCCGGGCCTACGACCTCCAGTACCGGCAGAACGGCACCAGCTTTTCCGCGAGTGAGCTGCGCAGGATCTTCAACAACGGCTTGCCGGCCGCTTACGACCAGCGGTTCCCCGATCAGCGCTGGACCACCTACCTGCTACTCGATGCCCACACCGACAAGGGTCTGGTGGCCATCACCCTCGGCCTGAGCCCTCGGGTCGGCCGCTCCCAGGCGCTGTTGCCGGTGGCCACCTTCAGCGTGATCGAGCCCATGCCCCGTTCGGCGGCGGGCTGGCAGCAGCTGCTCTCTGATCTGGCGGCTCGCTATGCCTCCGTGATGCTCGAGAACCGCAGCCGCATCCTTAGCCAGCCGTAAAGGCCGTGTCGCGACAGCCCACCACAGCCAGCGCAACGGCTGGTTCGCTCACCCACCTGGCAGTGGCGGGCTACCGCTCCCTGCAGCAGCTCACCCTGCCGCTCGGGGCCCAGCCCCATGGGGGCCTCACCCTGGTGTGCGGCGCGAACGGCTGCGGTAAGAGCAATCTGTATCGCGCCCTGGGGCTGATTGGCGCCGCCGCCCGCGGTGAGCTGGTGGCGGCCCTGGCTGCTGAGGGGGGGCTGCCGGCGGTGTTCTGGGCCGGGCCGGAGCGCACCTCTTCGGCGATGCGCCGCGGGGAGCAGCCGGTGCAGGGCAGCAGCGGCAGGCGGGAGGCAGCGCGGTTGCGGCTGGGCATAGCCGGCGAAACCCTCTCCTATGCCATCGAGCTGGGCTATCGGGCCGAAGACCACACCAGTGCCTTCGTGCTGGATCCGGAGATCAAGCGGGAGTGGATCTGGGCCGGCGGCCCTTTCCATCCCCGCAGCCTGTTGGTGCAGCGCACGGGGGCGGTGGTGGAGCGCTGCGGGGAAGGGGGCCGCAGTCAGCCGATCGCCCTGGAGGTCTCGCCGCACGAGAGTCTGTTCACCGCGGCCTCCGATCCGCTCGAAGCCCCGGAGGTGTTTCAGCTGCGGCGCACGATCCTGAGCTGGCGCTTTTACGACAGCTTCCGTACCGACCGCCAGGCTCCCGCCCGCAGCGGCCGCATCGCCACCCGCACCCCTTCGCTGGCCGCCGACGGCGGCGACATGGCGGCGGCGGTGCAGACCATCCTGGAAATCGGCGATAGTGACGCCTTCCAGGCCGCCATCGCCGATGCCTTCCCCGGCTGCCATCTGACGGTGGACACCAGCGCCCCTCTGTTTCAACTGCAGCTGCATCAACCGGGCTTGCTGCGGCCGCTGGAGGCCTCGGAGCTCTCTGATGGCACCCTGCGCTACCTGCTGCTGGCGGCGGCCCTGTTCAGCCCGCGGTTGCCGCCCCTGCTGGTGCTCAACGAACCGGAGAACAGCCTCCACCCCGATCTCCTGGCCCCCCTGGCGCGATTGATCGCCGCGGTGGCCGAGCGCACCCAGGTGTGGGTGGTGGCCCACGCCGAGGCCCTGATCACCGCCCTGGAGGACAGCCCTGGCTGCACGCTGCTGCGCTTGGAGCGGGAGCTGGGGGCCACGGTGCTGCCGGGCCAGACGGTGCTGGAGAGGGCCGCCTGGCGCTGGCCCGCCTGAGGGCCGGCCTTGGGCGACCGGCAACTCAGCGCTGGCACTTGCTGTCGTCGGCGAAGGTGATCGCCTTGTAGATGTTGTTGGCGCTCAAGAAGGCTACGCAGCGCTTCTTGTCGAGCATGTAGGTGAGCGTTCCCTGTGGACTTTGGGTTTCGCTTACATACTTGGTGCCGCGAATCACGAAGCCAAGCGCAGAGGAGGCCGGAGACTTGCCGACCAGATATTGAAGATCCGGCACTGGTGGGCCAAGAACCAGTCCACCACCTGAGCTGCTGTCGTTGCCACCACTGGAGGAGGGGCCAGTTTTGATGGCGAGTTTGTAGGTGCTGTTGCCATCATTCCAGCTGAAGACCCCCTTGGATCCTTTGTCCTCAAATAACACATTGGAGGTGTTGGCAAAGTCGTCCTCGATCCGTAGGTTTTGCCGGTTCGGACCAGAAAAGCGGAAGATCTTACCGTTGTCGAACTTCACGGTAAAGGTCTCTCGGCCCTCGCTTGCTTTTTCCTTCACGGTGCAATCGTCGTTATAAATAACCTCACCGTTCTTGCTGAGGCGGCACTCCGCATCCGATTTCGCCACCGCCTGGGCTTGGGACTGCGACTGGGGCTGGGATTGGGCCTGGGCGGCAAGGGTCAGCGTTGCCAGGCAAAACAAGGCCAGAGCTGGGGTGATGGGCTTGAGCAGCATGGATCCAGGCGTGGTGTGTCCGATCATCTTGTTCTCCCGAGGACCCAGCACCGCGATTGGCGTTACCGCCAGTTGTGAGCCGTCTGTGGTTTTCGGAAGGTTTGCTTCACTTCTGCTCCATCGCGTTTCGCCACGGCGGTAGCGCGTCCTGCAGGGGCCTTGCTGCTGCGTGGATGCCGCTGATCCGCCGAATTTCTTCCTTTCCGTGGTCCTGGTATCCAGGGTGACAATCGTTGATCCGTCACACGAGCAGAGTCATGTTCCAAGCGGCACCCGTGATGACCCCCCTGAACGGCCCACTGCTTCTGTCTCGCCACCAAGCGAATCGAGCTTACCGGCTGATTGATGCTGTCTTCCAGCCCCATCCCCATCTTGATGGTCGCTATGAATCGATCGAGGAGGCCATTGGGGAGGCCATCGGCTGGCTGGATGGACTCGAGCCTGAGGCCGGCCAGGCCTCGATCGGCCTTGAGGTGAGCACCAGCAACGGCGACTGGCGCACCATCCGCCACCCGATGCCGCTGCTCTGCCCGCTGCCAGCGATGGTGGACTGATCCGGCGGCCATGATGAGCAGTAAGGAGTGCTTGCCATGGCTGTTGACGATCCCGCACCCGTACCCTCGCCGATCCCTCAGTCGCCGGATCGCAAACTCGCCCTTATCCGCTTTGCTGTGCGGGCTGTGCGCGTTAGCGCCAGCACGATCGCTGTTGTGGCCCTGCTCCGGCAGGAATGGGTGGCGGCCGGTGCCTTTGCCGTTGCCTGGTTGCTGATCCTGGGGGCGCCCAGGCTGTTTCCCCTGCTGCAGGATCCCGCCGAGGCTCCATGAGCGATCTCTGCCTTGCTCTGAATCTCAGGAACCCAGCATCGCTGTGCACTCCAGCCGCTCTTGGCTGGCATCGCGCCGCTGCAGGCGCTGGCTGATCATGCTGGCCAGGTAGTCGGCGTCGTTGCCCACACCGCAGAACCGGCCAGAGCCCCAGGTGTGCAGCCAGGGCAAGCCAAGAAAATAGAGGCCTGGGCTGTGGGTCATGCCCCGGTCATGGGCTGGTTGGCCGGACCCATCAAACACAGGCACATCGATCCAACTGAAATCGCTGCGATAGCCGGTGCACCAAATCACCGCTGCTAGAGGCCGGCTGCTGAGATCGAGGCCAGGATCCTGGCCAGGGCCCGGTTGCCAACAGGGCGAATAGGGCGTTTCTTCGATGGCTTCAAGCCCCTCCTTGGCGATCCAGCTGTCAATGCTGCTGCGGATTCGGCAATACACCGCATCGGCTTGATCAAGATTGACCGCTAGATCATCATGAAAGCTGATGCGCTCGGCAGTGATCGACTGCAGGCGTCCATGCAGATGCATGCCTTCAAGAGCACGAGCACGCAGATCAATCTCACGCCCTCCATCACGGCCGGTGAGGTAGTGATTGGTTTTCGAGCGCACAGCGCGAGGGTCTGGATGATCCGCAATGGGCATCGAGTAATAGCCCATGCGATCGAGCCAATCCACCACATCCTTGCCGCGATAACGCCTGGGTGATCGGGGTGCAGAGCCAACACTCAAATGCACGTCACGTCCATCGAGGAACAGATCCTCAGCGATCTGAGAACCCGATTGGCCACTTCCCACCACAAGTACAGGACCTTCAGGCAAGGAAGCGGCGTTGCGATAGTCACGGGCATCCAACTGAAGTGTTGAGGCGGCAAGACGGGGCGACTCAACATGCCGTCGGGGAATGTGGTAGCCACCCGTTGCCACCACAACATGGTCGGCAAGAATCTCACCCTCGGTCGTGATCAACTGATAACCAGGCCCGTTGTGGACCAGCCGCTGAACGGCGACTCCCTCCCGCAGCTCGGCTCCAACAAAGCCGGCAAAGCGCTGCAAATAGGAGACGATCTCCGATTTCACCATGAACCCTTCAGGGTCAGAACCTTCGTAGGGGAAATCCGGCAGGTGACATTGCCAGTTCGGGGTCACCAAGCAGAACGAATCCCATCGCTGCTGGTCCCAGGCGTAGCCAACTCTGTTTTTCTCAAGCACTAAAGGGCGGATGCCGCGCTTCTGCAGCGCATGGGCCACCGAGAGTCCTGCCTGCCCTCCCCCAACCACAACCACTTGGCGATGCTGTTGCTGGGATGATCCACTCACTGCAGGCTAACCAGACCATCTACCTACTATCTGTGACCCGTCGACTTGGATCCGTAGCCAATCACACAGAAACACCAGCCATCGAATCAGCCGCATCGACGGCATCACTTTGGTCACATCGGCGACATTTGTTGACGCGGTGGCAAGGCGATGCTTCGGCCGCATCCGATCTCCCCAACGTTCATGCCTGCTGTCAGCCGTCCTTCCAATCAGCCAGGCGATTTTCTCGTTGACTATGAGGAGAAGGTCTTTCCCGATGTCAAAGCTGAGCCTGGTGAAAAAGCTCTGATCACCTTTCACACCGTTGCCTTTGAGGGCTCCATCGGCTTGGTCAACCTGCTTCAGGCCAGCCGACTGATCAACAAAGGTTTTGAAACCTCAGTTCTGCTCTACGGCCCGGGGGTTACCCTCGGTGTGCAACGCGGTTTCCCCAAGCTTGGTGATGCGGCCTTCGATGGTCACCTCAACTTCAATGCTCGCCTGCAGAAGTTCATGGATCAGGGCGGCAAGGTGTATGCCTGCCGTTTTGCCCTGCAAGCTCTCTACGGCCACGGTGAAGGGGCCTTGATGCCCGGAATTCGTCCGGTCAATCCCCTCGATGTGCTCGACATCGTGCTGATGCACCGCAAAGAGGGTGCCTTCATCCTCGACACCTGGACCCTCTGATCGAGCGAGGAGCTTTGCCGCCATGGCCACCACGATCAAGGTTGCTGCAGCCCAGATCCGCCCGGTTCTGTTCAGCCTCGAAGGCTCTGTTCAGCGGGTGCTCTCGGCCATGGCGGAGGCTGCGGAGCAGGGCGTGGAGCTGATTGTTTTCCCGGAAACCTTTCTGCCCTACTACCCCTATTTCTCCTTTGTGGAGCCGGCCGTGCTGATGGGGCGCTCCCATCTGGCGCTCTACGAGCAGGCCGTCAGCGTTCCAGGCCCTGCCATCGATGCGATTGCGGCGGCGGCTCGCCAACACGGCATGCATGTGTTGCTCGGGATCAACGAGCGGGATGGGGGCAGCCTCTATAACACCCAGCTCCTGATCGATAGCGGTGGTGAGATTGTTCTCAAGCGCCGCAAGATCACCCCCACCTACCACGAGCGCATGGTGTGGGGTCAGGGCGATGGCTCGGGGCTCAAAGTTGTGGACACCAGCCTGGGGAAGATTGGCTCCCTGGCCTGCTGGGAGCATTACAATCCCCTGGCCCGTTTCGCCCTGATGGCCCAGGGTGAGGAAATCCACTGCGCCCAGTTCCCTGGCTCGCTGGTGGGTCAGATCTTTAGCGAGCAGACGGCGGTCACCATGCGCCATCACGCCCTGGAAGCGGGATGCTTTGTGATCTGTTCCACCGCCTGGCTCGACCCCGAGGATTACGCCGCCATTACGCCGGATGCCTCCCTGCACAAGGCCTTCCAAGGCGGCTGCCACACGGCCGTGATCAGTCCAGAGGGCCGTTATTTGGCTGGCCCCCTGCCAGAAGGCGAAGGGTTGGCCATCGCTGAACTGGATCGTTCGTTGATCACCAAGCGCAAACGCATGATGGACAGCGTGGGCCATTACAGCCGGCCGGATTTGCTCGGACTTCGCATTAATCCCACGCCGACCACCCAGATGAGTGCCACGGGCAGCGCACCGGAAACACTCGAATCACTGCAATGGATCGCCCTCAGCCAGGAGTTGATTGATGTCTGAGCTTGGACGTCTGGTCACGGAACTGCAGGTCCATGGTGTTGCCGACCCGGCCCTACCTGGCAACAAAGGCCGGCGGGGTGGCGCGGGTCCTTCTGATCACCGTGCCCTCACGATCGATGGCGCCACGGTGATGGTGCCGGTGTACAACTCGGCCTCCAAGGCTTCTCCCTACAGCCTGGAATCCGATTCCGCAGGAGCCGTGGCGCTAGCCAATCGGCAGGGCAACGCCTTGAGCAGCGTGGCTGTCACCGCGGAGCCGGCCTTCTACAGCCTCAGCACCGCCGATGGCATCCCTTACCGATCGATCGCCCTGCTCCACGGGCGGGATGTGCTGGCCACAACACTGCTGCAAACTTGCATTCGCTTCCGCGACCGAAGCGACTCCTGCCAGTTCTGTGCCATTGAGCAGTCCCTGGAAGACGGGCGAACCTTGGTGCGCAAGACGCCCGACCAGGTGGCGGAAGTGGCGGAAGCTGCTGTGCGCCTCGATCGGGTCAAGCAGTTGGTGATGACCACAGGCACGCCGAACAGCGATGACCGTGGCGCCCGGGTCATGGCCGAAACCGCCGCAGCTGTGAAACGGCGGGTTGACATCCCGATCCAAGCCCAGTGTGAACCTCCCGAGGATCCGATCTGGTATCAGCGGATGAAGCAGGCCGGTGTCGCCAGCCTCGGCATGCACCTGGAGGTGATCGAACCGGATGTGCGTCGCCGAATCTTGCCGGGCAAATCCGAGATCTCCCTGGAGCAGTACTACGCCGCCTTTGAACAGGCTGTGGCGGTCTTTGGTCGCGGCCAGGTGTCCACCTACCTGCTGGCCGGCCTCGGTGATAGCGCCGACTCGCTCATCCAATGCAGCGAGAAGCTGATCGGTCTCGGCGTTTACCCCTTCGTGGTGCCCTTTGTGCCGATTTCAGGCACTCCCCTGGAGCACCATCCCGCTCCCTCCACCGACTTCATGGTGCAGGTCTACTCCGCCGTTGCCGCCCGGCTGCGCGATTCCGACATCAGCTCCGAGGCGATGGCGGCCGGTTGTGCCAAATGCGGCGCCTGTTCGGCCTTGTCCCTGTTTGAAACCGAGCGTTGACCTCATGTTCTTCATCGATCCCAGCAGCCATGACATTGGCCGCAGTCACAGCTCCTCACCGGCATCCTTCACACCGTCGGTGCGTTGGGGGATTGGCATCGACGCTGATGATTTTCAACTCTCACCCACGGCCAGTTCTGATCGTTTCTCCTTTCATCTGCTTCGCCCAAATTCGTCACTGATCAACGGCTACTGGGCGCTGCGTAGTGCAATTTTCTGCGAAGAACAAGACCTGTTTGATGCCACCGACCGCGATGAGCTAGACGATGCTGCCTACCCAATCACAGCGATTCACCATGGTTCAAGCCATTGCGGCCAAGTCGTCGGTGTGGTGCGAATCGTTGAGCAACAACCCAGGATCTGGTATGGGGGCCGTCTCGGCGTCCATCGTGACTTCCGCCGTCATAACCAGATCGGCAAAGGCTTGATCTGGAAGGCGGTCACCACTGCCCACGGCTGGGGTTGCGATCGCTTCCTGGCCACAGTGCAAATTCAGAATGTTCGTTTCTTCCAACGCCTGCACTGGTCATCCATCGACGAATTGGAGATCAAGGGCATCCGTCATCACCTGATGGAGGCTGATCTCAGCTACTACCTGCCAGCCCTGGAACGACGACCTCACGAGCTGAAGCTGGCATGAATGCCCCAGAACTCACGGCCCTTGTCGAACAGCTCAGGTCCCTGAATGGGCTGCAAGCCAAACGCGACATTCAGGCTCCGGCTGCTGTCTTTGGCCATCACCCCTTCGCTGAACTTGGTGAGGTTAGTCGTCTCGGTGACGACGCTGCCGTGGTGCCTGCCCAGAGCGGTTCTTTACTATTGGCCTGCGAAGGAATGCATCCTGAGCTTGTGAATGACGACCCCTGGTTTGCCGGCTGGAGCGGCGTGCTGGTGAACCTCAGCGATATCGCTGCCATGGGCGGACGCCCCCTGGCGCTGGTGAACAGCATTTGGGGTGCGGGAGAGAAGGCGGTGGCACCACTCCTTGACGGCATGCGCTTCGCCTGTGACAAGTTCTCGATCCCGATGGTGGGGGGCCACACCAATAGCCAATGCCCGTTTACAGCCCTGTCCGTCGCCGTGCTCGGCGTTGCCGAAGGGCCTGTGTTGTCGGCGAGAGCTGCTCAGAGTGGTGATCTTCTGGTGCTGCTGATCGATGGCGATGGCAGCTTTTACCGGCACTATCCGTTCTGGGATGCGGCCACCACCGCTGAACCTTCGCGGTTGCAATCCCAGTTGGCCCTCTTGCCCAGGCTCGCGCAAGCAGGAATCACCCGCGCCGCCAAGGACATCAGCATGGGCGGGCTGGTCGGCACGGCGGCGATGTTCGCTGAGGCCTGTGGCTTGGGAATCACGATTGATCTCAATGCCATCCCACGCCCACCGGAGATCGATGAACTCGCCTGGCTAAGCTGTTTTCCCAGCTTCGGTTTTCTGCTGGCGGTGTGCTCCGGTGAATTGAACTCACTGCAAAAAATGGTTTCAGGCCACCCCAACCTGATCTGCGCATCGATCGGCAGCTTTGAGGCCGATTGCCGCGGGGTGGACCTGCGGCGTAACGAGCAAACACAACAACTCTGGGACGGGACAACATCGCTCACCGGATTCGGCGCAGTGGCGAGCCCCTAGCCACTGCGTTGTTCGCGTGTCATGACCCATGCCTGAAGTGTTGCTGGAGCTCCACTGGCCTGATGGAGAAGCCAGCCGTTTCTATTCCCCATCCACCATCGTCTACAACTTTCTCAAGCCCGGAGAAACGCTCACCATTGCTGAACTGGAGCAGAGGGGCCTTGCGGCCTTAAGGAAAGCCTCTGAGCGGGTGCGAGCCCGCTATGGCTTCGCCTGCACGCGCACCGATGAGGAAGCGAGCAAGCTCCGACAGCGCCTCGCCATGTACAGCCTTACCGACAGGGTGCAAGTGCGGGAGATCAACCCTGAAGTGCGGGAGATCAGCGATTGATTCAGAGCCGAAGGCTTCTGGCTTGCCCTCCTTCAGACTCGCTTGTGAGCTGACAACAGGAGCAGCGACACCAGGCGCGTCACCCCAGCAGCGGCTGGGCCACAAGCAACACCAGGCTGCGGCTCTCCAGGGAAGCCTGGGCCCCATGGAAGGGCTGAGGCTGTTCGGGCAGATCCTGATCTTCAGGGAGCGCCGTGTTGATCACCTGGTGCCAGCCCGTGGCGCAGTGGGGCAGGGAGAAGGTCATGGGTTGGTAATAAGCGTTCAGACCGCACCAGAGCAGCGCGCCCTGCATCGGATCCTGAAGGCTCCAGGCCAGGCAGTGGGACCAACTGGCCCAGTCGGGCTGGCCCAGCTCTACCCCGTGCCACTGGTGCCAGGGCGGTCCCCCATCGCCGGCCCGGCGCAGTTGACCATCCCCGAAGGGAAGTTCGGGATTGAGCAGGGGGGCGAGCTGCCGCCGCAGGGTGAGCAGGCGCTGCAGGAAGCGTCGCAGGGCTAGGTCGTCGTTGTCGGGTTGCCAGTGCATCCAGCCCAGGGGATTGTTCTGGCACCAGGTGTTGTTGTTGCCCCCCTGGGAGCGCCGCACCTCATCCCCCATCAGCAGCATCGGCACCCCCGGCGCCAGCAGCAGGCTGACCAGAAGGTTGCGGATCTGCCGGTTGCGCAGGGCGTTCACGGCTGGGTCGCTGCTGGGCCCCTCCGAACCGTGGTTCCAGCTGTTGTTGTGGTTGTCGCCGTCGCGGTCGTTTTCGCCGTTGGCCAGGTTGTGCTTGCGGTCGTAGCTCACCAGATCGGCCAGGGTGAAGCCGTCGTGAGCGGTGAGGAAGGTGATCGTGCGGCCTAGAGGCGCCGCCTGGCCCCCGAACAGATCCGGGTTGCCGGCCAGCCGCTGGCTCAGGGGCCACACTGTTTTTTCATCACCCTTCCAAAAGCGGCGCAGGTCGTCGCGGAAGCGGCCGTTCCAGCCGGCCACCCGGCGGGCGGGGAAATCGGCGAGCCGATAGAGGCCGCCGCAGTCCCACGGTTCGCTGATCAGCTTGAGGTCGGCCAGGTCGGGATCGGCTTCCATCGCCTCGAACAGGGGAGGCATGTCCAGCGGGGCCAGCTCCTCGCCGCGGCTGAGGGCGATGCCCAGGTCGAAGCGGAAGCCATCGATGCCCAGCTCCACCGCCCAGCAGCGCAGCGATTCGAGAATAAGGTGTCGCACCAGCGGCCGGTTGGCGGCGATGCTGTTGCCGCAGCCGCTCACATCCAGGTAGTCGCCGCGGGCGTTCTGGTGGTAGTAGAGGGAATCGGCGAAGCCCCGCCAGCTCAGGGTGGGGCCGTTTTGATTGCCCTCGCTGGTGTGGTTGTAGACCACATCGAGGATCACCTCCAGTCCCTCCCGGTGGCAGGCCTCCACCAGTTGGCGCACCTCTCGGCGGGCCGCCAACGGGTCGGTGTCCACCAGGTAGCCCGGATGGGGAGCCATCCAGCTGATCGGGCTGTAGCCCCAGTGGTTGTAGCGGCCGGCCGGTGCGTCCTGGGGGTCGAAGGCCATCACCGGCAGCAGTTCGATCGCCGTGATGCCCAGATCGCGCAGCTGGGGTAGCACCGTGATCAGGCCCAGCAGCGTGCCCTGGCGATCCTCCGGTACCGGGCAGAGGGGGCCCTGGGTGAAGCCACCGACGTGCAGCTCGTAGATCACGCTGTTTTGCCAGCGGTGGCGGGGGCGGGGGGCCGCGGCGAAATCGAAGCGATCCCGCTCGGTCACCACGCCCTTGAGGCAGGAGGCCGTGTTGGGAATCGCCCCCACCGCCGCGCCCCGCTCATACCCATCCCAGCCGCCGATCGCCCGGGCACAGGGATCGAGCAGCACCTTGGAGGGGTTGAAGCCGTGGCTGCCGCTCTGCAGGGGGCCGAAGACCCGGTAGCCGTAGCAGCAGCCCAGGCCGACCCCCTCCACCTCCACATGCCAGTGGTCGCCGGAACGGTGCCGTCCGTCCAGCTCGATCACCTGTTCGGGTTCAGTGGCGCCCCCATCGGCGAAGAGCAGCAGCTCCACCCGGGTGGCCAGGGGGGCCACCACCGAGAAATTCACACCGGCCGGGGTGATCGAGGCGCCCAGGGGCGAGGGTTGTCCGATCCGGAACGCCGGCAAGGGCCTGTTGAGCTTTGTGGCAACGCTAATCCCCAGGTTCTGTGTCGTCGGTGTGCGGCAAGGCCGTTCTGGGATTGGGGTTCAGGGATCGGAGGTCAGGGGCGGAATGGCTCCGGGGGTACCGGCAGGGCAAGCTGCCTGGATGGATCCCCGAACTTCGCTCGAGCCCGGCAGGCCCCCCAGCGCCGTGCTGCCGGGTCTTTGGCTGTTCGCCCCCAACCGGGACAGCCAGGGGGGCAGTGCCTGGCTGCTGGAAACGGCGGATCTGGATCTGCTGATCGACTGCCCCGCCCTCAACCAGGCCAATCTGGCCTTCCTGGGCTCGCGCGGGCGCCGCGCCGGCGTGGCAGGGGCGGGCCGGATTGTGCTCACCGGCCGTGATGGCCATGGCCGTTGCCGACGCCTGCAGGAGCAGCTCGGCTGGACCGTGGTGGTACAGGAGCAGGAGGCCTACCTGCTGCCGGGGGTGGATCCTCTGCTCAGCTTCGCCAGCGAATGGGAGCTCGCCCCAGGGGTCCGTCTGCTCTGGACCCCAGGCCCTAGTCCGGGGGCCTGCGTGCTCCACGCCCTGGGGCCTGGCCCGGCTGGAGATGGTCTGTTTTGCGGTCGCCTGCTGGTGCCTGTGGGGCTCGGATCCCTGGCGCCGCAACGGCGCCGCAACACGTTTCACTGGCCCCGCCAGGTGGCCAGCGTGGAGCGGCTGGTCCGCTGGCTGCCCGCCGGCTCCCCGGGCTGGATCGCCAGCGGAGCCGGCCTCGGAGCCCTGCGGGGCGGCCGGATCGTGACCGGGGCCGCGGCCCTGCTGGCCAGCCTCCGGCCCGATCCCGGGGCGCCCAGCGACCCGCTGGCGGGGGGCTGAGGGAGGCCGGATGCCACCGCCGGGCTGTCCGGCTGCCGTGAAATCCTCGATTTCCTTGTTGCAGCCTGGCTCCAACCTCCATACGATTGGCGCGCTTCATTCCTGGCGGTCGGGCCTTCTCCGACTCGCCTCCCCATCTCGACAAAGATCCCTAAGACACGACCGCCATCCGGAGGCCTGACAAGAACCATGAACAAAGCCGATCTCGTTAATCTCGTTGCGGCCCGCACCGAACTCACCAAGACCGAAGTCTCTCTGGTGGTTGATGCCGCCATCGAAACCATCATCGATTCCGTGGTGGAAGGCAAGAAAGTGTCGATCCTGGGCTTCGGCTCCTTTGAACCCCGCGAGCGTTCCGCTCGTCAGGGTCTCAACCCCAAGACCGGCGACAAGATCAAGATCCCGGCCAAGCGCGTTCCCGCCTTCACCGCCGGCAAGCTGTTCAAGGATCGAGTGCAGGGCTGAGCCCGAGCCCAACGTCCAACAACCGGAATGCGGTTCCACGGTCCTCAGGGGCCGTTTTTT
>JAPLIE010000039.1 GCA_026389265.1 Cyanobacteriota bacterium
GGCTGATCAACCTCCACCTGCTCAGCGGTCAGATCTGCCGGCCCGGTGCCGGGCCCTTCTCCCTCACCGGCCAGCCGAATGCCATGGGCGGCCGGGAGGCCGGTGGGCTGGCTCAGCTCCTGCCCGGCTACCGCTCGGTGGGCGATGCCGGCCACCGGGCCGAGGTGGAGCAGGCCTGGCGGCTGCCACCGGGTGCGATCGCTTCCACCCCGGGTTTGGCGGTCTGGCAGCAGATCGAGGCGATGGAGGCCGGCGCCCTCGACCTCTGGTGGGTGGCAGCCACCAATCCCCTGGTCAGCCTCCCCGATCTGGCCCGGGTGCGCTCCGCCCTGGCGCGCTGTCCCCTTGTGGTGCTGAGTGAGGCCTATGCCGGCAGTGAGACGGCCGCCGCCGCCCATCTGGTGTTGCCCGCGGCCCAGTGGAGTGAGAAGGAGGGCACGATGACCAACTCCGAGCGGAGGATCACCTTCTGTCCGGCCTTCCGGCCACCCCCGGGTGAGTCCCGGCCTGATTGGCAGGTGTTCGCCGAACTGGGCCGCCGCCTCGGCCATGGGAACCTCTTCCCCGCCGAAGCCACTGCGGCCGATGTTCACGCCGAATTCGTGGCCCTCACCGCCGGTCGTGTCTGCGACCTCTCCGGCCTCAGCCATCAGCTCCTGGCCGAAGCCGGCCCGCAGCAGTGGCCATTTCCTCCTGGCACCCCGGCCGGCGGGGAAGCTCGGCGCCTCTACGGCGACCGCCACTTCCCCACCCCCAGCGGCCGGGCCCGTTTCCAGTGCGATGCCCCCTTAGGCCTGGCCGAGCCACCCTGTGAGCGCTTTCCGCTGGTGCTCACGGTCGGCCGATACCTCGGCCATTGGCACACCATGACCCGCACCGCTCAGGTGGCCCGCCTCTCGGCCCAGCATCCGGAGCCCCTTCTGGAGATCCATCCCAACGACGCGGTGGCCCACGGATTGGCCGATGGCGCGATGGCCCGGGTCCACTCCCGCCGCGGCAGTGTGTCCGCGCGGGTTCAGGTCACGCCACGCATCCGGCCCGGCACCCTCTTCCTGCCGATGCACTGGGGCGCCAGTCAGGTCCAGGCCTGCGAAGCCAACCTGCTCACCCACGAGCAGGCCTGTCCCCATTCCCTCCAGCCTGAACTCAAGGCTGCCGCCGTGTGGGTGGAGAGCCTGGTCTGATCAAGCTTGGGGTCCCTTCGGAAGTCGTGGCCATGTGGCGTCAGGCTTCCTGGTGGGCGTGGCGCCGGTAGAGGAAATCGAGGGCGTGGTTGCGCAGGCGGCCGTAGCGGGGATCGGACTGGATCTGCTCGTAGCTTCGGGGGCGATCGAAGGGAACGCTGAGGATTTCGCCGATCGTGGCGGCCGGTCCGTTGGTCATCATCACGATGCGGTCGGCGAGGAACAGGGCTTCATCGATGTCGTGCGTGATCATCAACACCGTGGGTTTCTGTTCCCTCCAGATCGCCAGCAGTTCCTCCTGCAGCTCCTCCTTGGTGATCGCATCGAGGGCGCCGAACGGTTCATCGAGCACCAGCACCGCCGGATTGACCGCCAGCGCCCGGGCGATCGCCACCCGTTGCTTCATGCCGCCAGAGATCTGGCCGGGTCGCTGATCGGCGGCGTCGCTCAGGTGCACCATCTCCAAGTGATGGTCCACCACCCGGCGGCGTGACGCCGGATCTAGCTCGGGCCGTGCTGCCTTGACAGCGAGTTCCACGTTCTGGCGCACGCTCTTCCAGGGCAGCAGGGAATAGTTCTGGAACACCACCATCCGGTCCGGTCCCGGGCGTTCAATCGGCTGACCAGCCAGAAGCACCTCGCCAGCACTGGGCCGCAGAAAGCCCGAAACCATGTTGAGCAGGGTGCTCTTCCCGCAGCCGGAGTGGCCGATCACACAAAGGAATTCCCCCTGGTTCACCTGCAGATTGATGTCCCGCAGGGCCTCATAGCGGCCCCGCCGGCCCTCGAAGACCTGGCCGACCTGCTTGAACTCCAGGAAGCGGGAGTTTTCAGGAGGCCGGGGGGAATCCAGAAGTGGGCTGGTCATTGCAAGGTGGGCATGGGGACGACGGATGGCGGCAAGGTCACGCTGGCCAGGGACGGTTGGGTTGCATCCGGCAGGGAGCGGAGGTAGTCGAGGGGGTTGTCCTGGTCAAAGGCGATGCCATCGGCAAGGAGAAAGGGATGGCGATCCGGCCGCAGGGCGGCATAGCCAGCCCGGGCCAGGGCGCGGTCGCACAGGTCCGGGCGGTAGACCTGCCCCAGCAGTTCCAGCCGGTTCGTGGGGAAAGGGCAGCGCCCCCAGCGACTGAACTGGGTGAGGATCCAGGCCCCCTCCGCGGGATTGGGCACATGGGCCCGATCGGAGTGGTATCGGTTGAAGTGGAGCAGGGTGCGGGGCTGCTCGCCGGTACCAGCGTCGAACTGGTTGCGCAGGGCGATGGCGGCCCGGCGTCCCAGCCACTGGGGCTGGCTGAGCAGGGCGGCGAGCTCATCGCGTCGACCACCGTCGTCGCAGCGGGCGCCTGCCTGCATCAAACCGGCCCCCAGGGCCTCAAGGGCGTCTGGGTTGGCCTCCGCCCAGGCTTCCGAGCAGGTGAGCACTTTCTCAGGGTGCCCGCTCCAGATGTCGAGGTCGGTGGCGAGCACATAGCCCTGCCGATCCTCCACCGCCTCAGCCACGCGGTAGCGGCCTGCCACGAAGCCCTGCACCCGTTCGGTGCGCAGGGCGCCGTGCATCACCATCGGTGAGAGGGCCTCGAAGCGCACCTGTCGCTCAGGGTCGATGCCAGCTCCGATCAGCCAGTGACGGATGAGCAATTCGGCGATGCCAAAGCGTTGGGGCACGGCCAGGCGCAGAGGTTGTTCGCTCCGCTCCAGCCAGCGGGCCAGGCTGAGGCGGTCCCTCACCCCTGCCTCGAGCAGGGGGCGGCCCAGGCAGAGGGCATTGCCGTTGCGGCTCACCGTCATCGGCGTGATCGCCGCCCAGGGCTGACAGCCTCCGAGACCGAGGTTGAGGGCTAGGGGGGTGGTGGCCGGTGTGATCGCAGCCTGCAGATCACCGGCCACCAGAGCCGCATCGAGCCGCTCCCAAGAGGCGAACGAGACCGGCACCAACTGCAGGGAGTTCCGATCGAAGAGATCCTGTCCTAAGGCCAGGGCCAAGGGGGCGATGTCCAGGCCCGGCAGGTAGCCCAGCCGCACCAGGCGCGCTGCCGGCCCCACCCCCGACACCGGCCGGCCAGCCCGGGCAGCCGCGGCCACACCAGCGGACTCCGCCTCCGACGTGGACCCCGCCGCGGCGATGGTGGCGCGGTCCGTGCGGCGCTGGCGGAGGCGGCGCTGCTGCTGCAGAAAACCGATCAGTTCAGCCCGCAGGCCGTAGTAGGCGGGATGCTCCATCACTTCCAGGCGCTGCCGCGGCCTGGGGAAGGGCACCCGCAGGATCTGGCCGATACCGGCCTCCGGTCCGTTGGTCATCATCACCACGCGATCGGCCAGGAGTAGGGCCTCATCCACGTCGTGGGTCACCATCACCGTGGTGACACCGGCCTCTTGGCAGATCTGCATCAGCTGCTGTTGCAGATTGCCGCGGGTGAGCGCATCGAGGGCGCCAAAGGGTTCATCGAGCAGCAGCAATCGCGGCTGGATCGACAGGGCCCGGGCGATCGCCACCCGCTGCTTCATGCCGCCGGAGAGTTCGGCCGGGAGCTTGTCGGCCGCCTGGGTCAGTCCCACCATCGCCAGGCTGCCGTCCACCTTGGCTTTGCGTTCGCTGGCGCTGGCACCGCCCATCACCCGGTTCACCGCCAGGGCCACGTTCTGGCGGGCCGTTTGCCAGGGCAGCAGGGAGTAGTTCTGAAACACCACCATCCGGTCCGGTCCCGGTTCGGTCACTTGGCGGCCCTCCATCAAAATGCCGCCGCTGCTCGCTTGGGCGAGGCCGGCCATCAAGTTGAGCAGGGTGCTCTTGCCGCAGCCCGAGTGGCCGATCAACGCGATGAATTCACCCTGGTCGACCTCCAGGTCGATGTCCTTCAGGGCCACATAGCGGCCACCATTATCGAGCGGAAACTCCTGGCTGACATCATCAACCGTGAGGAATGCGGCCATCTCAGCGGGCTCCAGTGGCGATGAGGCTGCCGACCCAGGCCACGAGCCGATCGAGGGCCAGACCCACCAGGCCGATCACCACGATGGCCAGGATGATCTGGCTGGTGCTGGTGTCGCCGCCGGCATTGTAGGCATCCCAGATGAAGAAGCCGATGCCGCCATCGGCCTTGAGCATTTCCGCCGCCACGATCGCCAGCCAGGCCAGGCCGATGGCGATGCGAAGCCCGGTGAACACATAGGGAGCTGTGGCCGGCATCAGGATGTCGATGAGATAAGTGCGCTTGCTCAGGCGCAGCACCCGGGCGACGTTGGTGTAATCCTGCGGGATTTCGTTGATGCCAACGGCCGTGTTGATGATGATCGGCCAGATGGCGGTGATGAAGATCACGAAGATGGCGGCGCTGTCGGCCTGCTGGAACACCAGGAGCGAGATCGGCAGCCATGCCAGCGGTGGCACGGTGCGCAACACCTGAATCAATGGATCGAAGCCACGCCGCAGGAAGCGGTTGGTGCCGATGGCCAGACCCGCTCCGATGCCCACGATTGCTGCGAGGCTGTAGCCCAAGGCGACGCGTTGTAGGGAAATCAGGAGCTGCAGTCCCAGGCCTTTGGCGGTGCCGCCGGCATCAAAGAAGGGATCCTTGATGTAGGGGTCCCAGGTTTGGACGATTACTTCAACCGGACCGGGGAAGCCGTTCCGGTTGATCTGCGTAAGAAGCTGCCAGAGCAGCAGCGTGAGGCCGATGCACACCACCGGCGCCTTGATCTGGTTCGCCAGAGGGGAGCTCAGCCAGCTCTTTACCGGGCGGCGTGGACTCAGGGTGGAAGGGGGACTTGTGGTCATGGATCGGGGGCGCCGACGGTGGAGCAAAGTCGAGCAATGGGGAAAGAATGCGCCAACTCTGCGTGGTTCAGAAGGCTGAGCTGGCGCTGGGGTGTTGGGCGTCGGAGCAGGGTGGCGCCTCTGAGACGGTGGGCTCAGCCGCAGCCCCGCAGTGATCGCACCGGCCGCGAGCCGCAGCAGGTCTGCGGCAGCCGCTGCGGCCTGGGTTCAGCGCATCATTTCAGAGCCTTGATTTTGAGGCCGTTGAGATAGGCCTGGGGATTGTTGGAGTCAAACTTGGTGCCATCGAAGAACACCTCCAATCCACGGGTATCCCCGGCGGGGCCAGCGCCGTAGCCATTGGCTTTGGCAGCGGCTCGCCAGAGGTCGCTGCGATTGACTTGATTCACCAGAGACTTGATGTTGGTTCCCTTCGGCAGATAGCCCCAGCGGATGTCTTCGGTCACAAACCAGGTGTCATGACTCTTGTAGGGGAAGGAGGCATTGTCAGCCCAGAATTTCATCTTCAGGGCGGGAAGATTCGCAACCTTGCCCGTGCCAAAATCGATCGTGCCTTGAAGCCGGGGCAGGAGATCATCCACACTCGCCTTCACATACTTGTCTTCAGAGAGGATCTTGGCCAGTTCATTGGTGTTGGCGGGGTTGTCGGCCCACTTCTGGGCCTGTTGCACGGCCATCAGCAGGCGCAGGGTGGCGTTGGGGTTCTTCTTCACCCAGTCGGCGCGCATGGCGAAGGCCTTCTCTGGGTGATTCTTCCAGAGCTGACCGGTGACAAGGGCGGTATAACCAAGCTTCTTGTTGACTAAGCGCTCGTTCCAGGGCTCGCCAACACAGAAGATATCCATGGTGCCCGACTGCATGTTGGCCACCATCTGCGGCGGCGGGATCACCACCAAGTCAGCCTTTTTGTTGGGGTCGACGCCATTGGCCGACAGCCAGTAGCGCATCCACAGGTCGTGGGTGCCGCCGGGGAAGGTCACAGCGGCCTTGAACTTGTCTCCGGTTGCATTCTTGCGGTCGACCGCCTTGGCCAGGCCAGGCGCGGTGACACTGAACTTGTCCTTTAGAAATTCGTTGGAGGCTGAAATCGCCTGACCATTGAGGTTCAATCGCGCCAGGATGAACATCGGCACGGGCTGCCTGCTCTTGCTGATCGCCCCGGTGGTCAGCAGATAGGGCATCGGTGACAGGATGTGGGCACCATCGATACCGCCGCGGGCACCGCCCAGCTCCAGGTTGTCGCGGGTCACCGCCCAGGAGGTCTGCTTCTTGAGATCCACTCCGGTCATGCCCTGCTTGACGAAGAAGCCCTTCTCCTTGGCGATGATCAGTGGGGCCGCATCGGTGAGGGCGATGAAGCCCAGCTCCACGCTGGTGGTTTCGGGCTTGCCGGGGGCCGCTTGGGCGGGGCCGGCGCCCAGCAAGGTTGCGAGACTGCCGAACTGAACCACCGCACCGGTGGCTGCGGCCAGGCCGGTGCGCAGGGCTTGGCGGCGAGTGAAAAGGGTCATGGGGGGATCGGTTAGCGGAAAGGGCGACCATCGGCCGCCGGGACAGGTACGGAGAGGTGAACAGAGTTGCTGCCGGTCGGCAACACCGGCTTGAGGGTGCGGCCGGCTCCGTCGACGCAGAGCCGTCTCCAAGCCGGAGATATCAGAGCCAGGAACCCAGCGTGGGAATTCATGGCAGTGACGACATATCTGCAGGCGCTGGCCATGGGTTTCAGATTGGAGACGAATTCCCAATCCCAGTGGAAGGGGAATTGGACCTGATGGTGGTCTTTAGGATCGTCTGAAACCCGACGACTCTTGAACTAAACCACCCGGGTTATCACATCACCTTCCTTCAGCGTCTTGGGGAGAAGACACTGTTGATAGGCCAGTAAAAACCGTTGTGGGTAGTGCTAGTGAGCAGCTGGTGGATGGAGAGCGACCGGCCAGCGAGATTAGGGCTTCACAATAAAGAGCCCAAAAAAGATATTTTAATCGGCGCCAATGCTTGCCGACTTAATAAATTAACCATGGCCCCCCACGCCGCGTCGGTGGCTGTCGTTACAGAAACGCCCCCATCGTCAGCTTTTCAGGTCAAATTCCTCCAGGGCCCTGGGCATGTTGCGGTGCTCGTGGCCGGGATGGCAGAGCTTGACGAGAGCGAAACGTTCCAGTTCATCGAGTTGGCTCCAGCGCTCAGCGTGGAGGGTGACACCCAGCTGCTGGCATGACTCCAGCAGGACGTCGGGGATGGCACCGCATTGGAGCCAGGCCGCGGTGCAGAGGGGATCGATCGCTCGGGCCGGCCCCTGGGGCAGGTCGGCGCTGCGGGCCAACAGCCACCGGCGCAGCCCCTCCAGCTCGTCAGGGCTGTCGGGCCAGGCCAACAGGTCGCGCCGTTCCGCTTCGCTCAGGCCATGCCAATGCGCCAGCTTGAGTTTCACCCCCGCCAGATCGAGCTTGCGACGCACCGCCATCGGGATGCAGCGCAGATCGCCGCTGAAGTCGGCCTCGAACGCAAAGAGGCGCCGGTGTTGGTCGCCACTCATGGCGCCAGCTCCTGACGCAGCCGTTCGCCGCAGCGGGCCTGCAGCAGGGCCCGGGCCTGATCCAGGGCCGCCGGCAGACTGCTGAAACGCCGCGCCAGCCAGAGGTAAGCCCCCAGATTCCAGAGCAGGGCCTCCGCTAGGGGGCCTTCACCGCGCAGCGCTGCCAGACCCTCGCTGCGCCAGGTCTCCAGGTTTGTCCAGGCCTGCTCAGGGGCGTTGATGCCATGGTCGCGAGGGTGCAACAGGATCCGCTCCACGCTGCCATCACGAACCCGGGCCGTGATCCCCGCCCGCGTGGTGGGCAGATCGGTGGAGCCCTCCAGTCCCTTCACAGTGAGCAGATTGGTTTCACCGGCTGCTGTCAGGGCCTCCCAGGCGCGGGTTTCCGTGGGGGGATGCACGAAGCCGCTCACGAGCAGATGCTCGCCGCGATGCGGAGTCCAGAGCAGTTCCAGGCTGGCTACCGGGGGCCGTTTGCCGATCGCGTCTCGAATCGCGACCAGCCGCTCAGCGCCCGGGAAGTGATCGGGTTGGTGGGTGAGGGCCAGGCCATGCCGATCGAGGCGTGCCTGCACGGTGGCCAGGGGCAGGCCACACCAGTCGATGCCCAGGCTGCGGAACAGCTCCGCCAGGGTCACCCCGTATTTCACAGGCATCGGAGCACCACCGTGAAGTACCACCGGCAGCCCGGCGGCGGCCAGGCTGAGGGCAAGCAATGGGAGCAGGGGGGCGGTGCGGCTGCGGCCGTCGTAGGGCACACCGAAGCAGAGGGGCGCTGGCCCGCTGCTGGTGAGACTGGGCCCATGGTTTCTGTAGCTCTCCAGCATGCCGGTGAGCTCCACGGGGGCCGGACGGCGGATGCGGTGGGCGATCAAAAAGGCCCCGATCTGGGCATCGTCGACCTGACCTGTGAGCATCAGGTCGATGGCCCTGCGGGCTTCTTCGCGGCTGAGGCCGGTGCTCGTGTGTTCACCACTGCCCACCTTGGCGATCAGCTCGCGGAATAGGGCCCGCTCCGGACCTAGGGCCCGAAGTTGGGCGGCCCGCCGCTCATCGCCGGCCGCTGGCGGAGCCATCTCTGGATCCGGTTCTGGATTTGGTAGCGATTGCAACAGGTCGCAGCGGGGTCGACGTGATGCCATTGTCACTGAGAGCATGACGGCCAGTCCAAGACGACCCATTTCCTTGAACTCATCGTCAGATCGCCTCTGGTCTGTTTATCGGTTCGGATCGGGATTGGTGTTCGTCTGATTGATGATTAATGGTGCTGGTTTGCCTTGGCCACGGGAGCCTCGATAGCCATTGATGGCTGCAGGATGCTTCTTGAACTTTCTGGCATTCCGGTCTTGCTCTCCTGAAATTTCTCTGCGCACGGAGGTCTCTTCCTCCGGCGCCGATCTGCTCTGTCGCTCCGATTCATCAACCATTGTTGGGCGCTCAGCCAGCGCAGGCCTCCCAGGTTCAGCCCCCTTGGCGTTATCCACTCGTCCCCGATCCGGCCATGTCCGCTTCCTCCACCCCTTCCCCGGACGCCTCCCTTTCCCGTCTAGAGGAGGCCAAGGCTCATTTCAGTGGTCTTGATCTCGCCCCCCGACTGGAGCAGTTAGGGCGCGATGGCTGGGAGTCCCTCGATGAAATCACCCTCACGGTGCACCTCAAGTGGCTGGGTATCTTCTTCCGGCCGGTTACACCGGGACGCTTCATGGTGCGCCTGCGCCTGCCCAATGGCGCCATCGAGGCCAAGCAATTGGCGGTGCTTGCTGAGTTGGTCGATCGTTGTGGAGAGCACGGCAGCGCCGACATCACCACCCGCCAGAACCTCCAGCTTCGGGGTCTGCTCCTCGAAGACATGGCCCCCCTGATGGCGGCTCTGGAGCGGTTTGGGCTGACCAGCCGTCAGTCGGGTCACGACAACCCGCGCAATATCACCGGCAACCCTCTGGCGGGGCTGGATCCCGAGGAATGGCTCGATACGCGACCGATCGTGCATGCCATCCAGAGTGCCCTGCTGGGCCCAGGCGGCCCCCGCAACCTGCCCCGCAAATTCAATGTGGCCGTTGGCGGTGCCCCAGATAGCTTTTTGCTCCACAACGACCTCGCCTTTTTGCCCGCTCTGCGGGACGGCGAGCTTGGCTTCACGGTGTTGGTGGGGGGCTTTTTCTCCGCCCAGCGCAATGAACTGGCCGTGCCGCTCGGCCTCTGGCTCCGGCCCGCTCAGGTGCCCGGCTTTACCCTGGCGGTGCTGCATCACTACAGCGCCCATGGCAACCGCTCGGCCCGAAATCGCAGCCGGCTGATGTATCTGGTCGAGGCTCTGGGCCTCGATGCCTATCGAGCCGCCTTGCGGGCCACCTATCGGGATCTGGGTGGTGACGACCCCGACCTGCTGGATCACGACGGTTCCCATCTTGTGAACCGGGCCCCTCGCGATCTTTGCGGTGTCCATCCCCAGAAGCAGGACGGCCTGTGCTGGGTGGGGCTGAATGTGCCAATGGGCCGGCTGGAGGCCGACTCCATGGCGGAGCTGGCTCGCTTGGCCGCCTCCTATGGCAGTGGTGATCTGCGTTTCAGCGAGAGCCAGAACGTTGTGATCGCCGATGTGCCCGCCGATCGGGCCGAGGCCCTGCTGGCGGAGCCGCTGCTGCGTCGCTTCCCCGCCGTTCCTGGACCCCTGCTGGCCGAGGCGGTGAGCTGCACCGGCAATCACTACTGCGGTCTGGCTCTGATTCCCACCAAATCCACGGCCCTGGCGGTGGTGGAGGAGCTGGAGCGCCGACTGGAGCTCCCCGAGGCTGTGCGCACCCACTGGACAGGCTGTCCGAATGCCTGCGGCCAGCCCTACATGGGGCAGATCGGGCTGATGGGGGCGAAGGCCCGCAAGGATGGACAGATGGTGGAGGCAGCCCGAATTTTTCTGGGCGGTTCGATGGAGAACGAAGGCCGCCTGGCCGAACTGCACCACAAGGGGGTTCCCCTCGACGAGCTCCCCGATGTGCTGGAAGCATTGCTGATCGACCACTTCGGTGCCCGTCGGCGATCGGCCGCTGATCCCCTCCCGGTGCCATCGTGATGGCGACACGGCTGAGCACTGCCGTGTCGCGCACCCCCGCCCTGGACGACCTCCTCAACCCCCTCGCCCCCCTCGACCCCGCCGACCTTCCTTCGCCGGCCAGTGCGGATCGTTGGGAGTGGTTGCAACGCTTGCGTGCCGGCGTCTTTCCCCTGGAGCCCTGGCTGGCGGCGATCGAGGCTGGTGGCGTGCCGCCCGAGTCCGATCTGATGGTCGTTTTGGCAGAACGCCTGGATGCTGCCGCCACCGTGCGGTTGCTGCGTTGGTGGCTGGCCCAGCCCCTGCGGAACCCGACCCTTCCGCAGGGCATCGCTGGGCACCGCGATCCTGTGGTGGCCACGGCCCTGCGCCAGGCCCTCGGCGACCATGCTGACACCGAGGTTCAGGTGGCCTTGTTGCCCTTGCTCGGGCACCAGCGCCAGTCCCTTGACTTTGACCTGCTCCAACGCCGGGCCCTGGAGCCGGCGCCACGGCAGCAGCGTTATGCCGCCCTGGAGGGCCTGGGGCTCGGATTGAGCGCCTGGCCCCTGGGGGCCTTGCGCTCCACCTTGATCCAGCTCGCCACGGATCTGGATCCTGCTCTGGCCGCCGCTGCGGTCGACAGCCTGGCCCGACTTCCCAATGGCCGCTCCAGTTTGCTGGCGGTGCGTTCGCGGGCCCTGGAACCGACCGTGACGGCGCGGCTCGAGCGTCGTCTGCGGAGTTTGCCGGTCCGTCCACTCCTGTTGCTGGTGCATGGCCGAGCGCAGGGGGAGATCCCGGCTGAGCTCCGGAGCCTGGCCGCCGAGCTGCAGCAACGGCGTGGGGCTCCGGTGCTGTTGCGGTCTCTCACGGATCCGCAGCCCGCCGATCTGCCAACCCTGGAGCATCCGCTGGGGCTGGTGCCGCTGTTGCTGCTGCCCGGTGAACACGTGCGCCACGACCTCCCCCGTCTGCGGCTCGAACTTCGGCCCAGCAGCGGTCTGCGGCTGTTGCCGTTTCTAGGCAGCTGGCCTGTGTGGCAGCGTGCCCTGGCGACTGAGCTGAGCCGTCAGGTGGCCGATCAGCCGTCGCCGCCATCGAGCCCTCCTTTGCTGCTGCACCACCCCATCACCTCTCCCCTGGGGCGCCGTTATCTCAGGCTTCTCGCCGCCATCACGGGCGCCACACCCCAGGAGGCTGCCTACGGTTCGGATCGAATCGAGGCCAGTCTCCTGGGGCATCAAGGTGCTGTTCTGCCGCTGGCTTTGGCGGCCAACCGCCTCACCGAGGCGCTCACCCCCCGCTTCGGTGAGGCGGCGGCCCCCCTGCTCAGCCGTCCGGCCCTGCGCCAGGTGTTGCTGGAGCAGCTGGAGGCTCTGCCATGACCCTCGTTTCACCTAGCGATCCGGAAGCTCGCCCTTCGGCTTTGCCCGGCCTTTCCTCCCCCGGCACCGTCTATCTCGTGGGCGCCGGCCCCGGCGACCCTGAGCTGCTCACCCTCAAAGCCCATCGCCTGTTGCGGAGCTGCGATGCCCTCGTGCACGACTCCCTGGTGCCGAAGGCCCTGCTCGATCTGGTGCCCAGCCACTGCGAACAACACTTTGTGGGCAAGCGCCGCGGCCACCATTCGGTGCCCCAGCCCAGCACCAATGCCCTGCTGGCGGAGCTGGCCGCCCGCCACCGCACGGTGGTGCGGCTCAAGGGTGGTGATCCCTTCCTGTTTGGTCGCGGTGGCGAGGAGGCGGCCCACCTGGCCCGCCAGGGGATTCCGGTGGAGGTGGTGCCCGGGGTCACCGCTGGTATTGCCGCGCCGGCCTACGCGGGCATCCCTGTGACTCACCGCCGCGCTGGATCGAGCGTCACCTTCGTGACCGGCCATGAGGAGATCGACAAGGGCCGTCCTGGGGTGGATTGGCGCGGCCTGGCCCGCAGCAGCGATGGGTTAGTGATCTACATGGGTCTGCACAACCTGCGCCGCATCGGCGAGGAACTGGTGGCCGGTGGCCTCGATCCCGCCACGCCAGCGGCGGTGATCCAGCAGGGCACGGTACGGGGCCAGCGGCTCTTGCTCTCCAGCCTGGGGGAGCTGGCCGATCAGGTGGAAGCGCAGGGGTTCATTTCGCCCTCGATCGTGGTGGTGGGGGAGGTGGTGGCCCAGCGGGTGGAAGCCTGTGCGCCGGAACCGGCCGACGCCGAGCTGCCGATTCCGTTCTGAGGGGAGTTCCGTTCCCCCGCCTCAGCTGTCAATCACTCACTCCAGCCGCAGCACCCCGCCGGTGCGATCGCGCCGCTGCTGATCCTGGGCCGCGAAGCGGGCCAGGCAGTTGCCCCGGGGCGCCAGCACGCAGGCCACGTAGTCGGAGGCATCGATCAAGGCGGCGCGCAGGGCCTTCGCAGGTGGCGTGCGCTGCACCTCCGAGGAGGAGTTGCCGAAGTTGAGGGTGCCGGCGGCGCCGGTGAGCACTTGGCCGGTGCGGCCCATGTTGGGGAAGAGCAGCAGGGCGCCGGCCGCCGCCGGCAGCAGGCTCACGCCCTTCTGTTGGGCCGCCGCCACGTTGGAGGCGCGGCCCTCCACGGTGCGGGCGCCGATCACTTCGCCGGTGGTGCTGTCCACCACGCGCACATCAATGGCGACGTAGTCCTGGGTTTCCTGCTGCTGCTTGTTGTTACCGAAGCCCAGCAGGCCGAAGTTGCTGGAGGAGCCCTTCTCTCCCACGCGGGAGTCGAAGGAGGTCACGGTGCCGAGCACGATGTAGCGGGCGCCGGTGAGCTGGCCCTTGCGCGCCGCGTTGGGCCCCTTGCGCACCAGGCCCATCTCGGCCATCTCCTGTTCGGAGAGCACGGCGCCCACATTCTGGCGTTCCACCACCTGCAGCTCCCCGGTGGCCTGCAGCTCATTGGCCAGGGCATGGGCCAGGTCGGTGGCCACCGGCCCCTGCCACCACCAGGTGCTGGGGGTCACGGTGTTCTTGAAGTCCGGCACCGACACCGTGGGTCGTCCGGCGGCCCGGGAGGCACCGGGCTGTCCCTGCGCCTGAACGGCTTGGCCGACCGCCAGAGGCGCATTGAGGCTGAGCAGGAGTGGCACGGCGGCAAGCAGCCGCCGCATCGGGGTGGACAAGGGGCTGGAGAGGAGGTGCGCCATCGATCGGGGCAAACAGAGGGAGTGGTCTGGTCGCAGGGATGGGGTTGGTCGTGGTGGCATTCAAGCAACGCCCCTGCGGATTGCCAGCGGGGGAAGTGGTCTGCGGAAACCGGCTTTTGGTATCGGCTTTCACTACCTGCAGCACGCCGGTTTCGTTTCACTGGTAGATCAGCTACCGGTTGCGCCCCGTTGCGCCTTCGCCATGACCGCCACCGTTCCCTCGCCCAACCTGGCCGCCGGTCTCCCGGAGCTCCCCGCACCGCACCGTTCCCCCAGACCGGCGCCGATGTTCGAGATGATCCCCTATGAGAAGTTCCGCGATACCCCCTCGGTCCGTTTCTTCGACATCACCGTGCCCGGTTCCAATGCCCGAGACATGGTGGTGCATGCCGGTCCGGCCATCAGCCCCCCGAATGATCCCGGGTCTGGGGCCTGGCAGTTCTATCTGCATCCCCACCAGGAGGACAACCTGCTGGCGATGCATGGTGGTCGCACCTTCTATCTGGTGAACCTGGGCTGGAATTATCCGTTCCACATCGTGCGACTGGAGAGCGGCGGCGACATCCTGCGCATCCCCCCGGGCACCTTCCACCGCTCCGTGTCCGACCCCGATGGCTCCCTGGTGCTCAACCAGGCGGTGCGCGAGGAGGGGGCCAGCGTTGTGCGTGAATTCCGCGTCTACAACAGCAGCCGCATCCCAAGGCTGTTCGCCGTCACCTCCCGCACCGCGCCGCTGCCGAAGCTGCATGGGGTGAGCTGGTAGGTCCTTGGTTGGCTGCGGTCGGCCGGATCAGTCGGCGCGGCCGGAGGAAACCCGGGCCCGGAACAGCCCAGGGCCGCCGGTTCAGCCCAGGCGCAGGTCGATCGTGGAGTCGTCGCTCCGGCGACGGCCCCGCCAGGGCTGGCCCTGGGGCTCGGCCGCGGCCTCAGTTTCGGCAAGCAGGGCCGTGCCCTCGGGGTTGAGCAGGAAGGACCTGCCCTCGCCCATGCCGTGCAGGCTGAGCACCAGGGGCAGGTGGGGGGCAATGACCGGGTGCAGGCAGGGATAGAGGCGCTGCAGCCGGTAGCGCACGGCCAGGGGTGAGCCATCGGTGGGCAGACTCAGGGGACGCCCCGAGAGTCCCAGCCGCCATTCCCGGCGGAAGGCCGCGTTGGCGGTGATCTCGAAGCGGCGTAGGGAGCCATCCACGAAGCGGCTGGTGAAGCCCCCCTCGCGGGGGAAATCACAGATCAGCGGCCAGGGCTCCAGGGCCGGACGCACCTCCAGCTCCGCCACCGCCTCCAGGTCGGACCAGAGGGCACTGGGGAGCAGCATCCGGTCGTGCAGCTCGCAGCCCCAGTCCCGCAGGGTGCTCGGGCGGTGGCGGCGGTCGAGTAGGTGGGTGGCCAGGGCGCTCCAGAGCAGGGCCACGGCGCTGCTCCACTGCACGCTCGGCATACTTTCCAGCGCCCGGAACTCCACCAGCCCTAGGCAGCCGGCGGGGGCGCCGGGGTTCCAGAACTTGTCGAAGCTGATCTCGCTGCGGTGGTTGTTGCCGCTGCGGTCGGCGTGGAGGTGACGCAGGGTTTCCCCGATCACGCCCCGCTGGTCGGAGCCGGGTTGGTCCGGGCCGCCGCCGTCATCGGCCTGCTCGAGGCACCGGTAGGCCAGTTCCAGATCGAAGCAGTCGCCGGCGGCCTCATCGGGCCTTGGCGCCTGGGAGGCCGGACCCACGCAGGCGCCGCTGAACAGGTAGGCGAGGGACGGATGGTGCTGCCAATAGCGGAGGATGCCAGCCAGCCAGCCGGGCCGCCGGAAGAAGGGATGCTCCTCCAGGCTGGGGCCGCCCCAGAGGAGGTGGTTGCCGCCGCCGGTGCCCTCCTGCCGGCCATCGAGGTCCTGCTTCCAGCTGCGCAGCCCCACCCGTTCGCCGGCCCGCTCCAGCAGCCGCAGCCAGCGGTCGTAGTCGGCCCAGCCGTGGCAGATCGGCAGGTTGATCTCCAGCACGCCTGGATCGGCGGTGAGACCGAGCATCTGCCAGTGACCTTCCCAGTCCACCGGCAGCATGCCGCTCAGCTGCGGCGCCGCGAGGCCCGTGAGGCTGTCGGCCACGGCCTGCAGCAGGGCGGTGAGGGGGCGGCGGAAGAGGGGCGGCAGGAAGAGCTCCCAGCCTTCGCCGTCGGTTTCCAGGGTGAGCACCTGGCGGGGCACCCCTTCCGGGAAGTGCTCCAGCGGCAGCCGCAGGCCCGCAGGGCCGGGGGCGCCACTGAGCTGGCGGAGGCTCTCGTCGAGAGGCCAGGCGGCCGGTAGCCACTGGATCGCTGCCGTGGGGAGGTCGGGATCGGGCTCGGCGGCGCTGAGGGGCACGGCCCACACCCGCCGGCCGGGATCGAGCGGATCCCGCAGCTCCAGCGGTTCCAGGGCCACCCCCAGCAGCTCCGCCAACCGGGCCAGCCAGGCGGGACCTGCGGCGGGGGCGAGGGCTGCTCCCGGGGGACTAGCGCCGTCCGCTGCTGGCCACCGCACTGCCGGCTGGCCATCGAGACCGGTGAACAGGCGCAGGGCCCAGCGCGGGTTCACCTCCCCCTCGTAGCGCTTGCCGGGGCAGTAGAGCAGGGTGCTGCCGGGCCAGGCGGTGCGCTGCAGCTCCCGGGCCATGGCCCGGGCCATCGGCAGCTTGGTGGGGCCATCGGCCGCCACGCTCCATTCCGCGCCACTCGGCTCAAGGGGCACGTAGGTGGGCTCGCCCCCCAGGGTGAGCCGGATGCCGGCGGCCTCGAGCCGGCGGTCCACCTCCCCGGCCACCCTCCCCATCCACGCCGGGGTATCGGAGGCGCTGGAGGCTTGCACCATCGGGGGCACGGACAGGGTGGTGGGCACGGTCGGGGAGCGCGGTGGACGGATCGGCGGTGATGGGACCGGATCAGCCGGTGGGGCTCGTCGGCACCCGCCCAGCTTGCACCGGCACGGGGGTCACTTTCCAGATGCGCTCTGCGTAGTCCTGGATCGAGCGGTCGCTGCTGAAGAAGCCGCAGCGGGCGGTGTTCAGCGCCGACATCGTGCTCCAGCGCTGGGGATCGCGCCAGGTCTCGTCCACGGAGTTCTGGGCGCGGCGGTAATCGCCGATGTCGGCAATCACCCGGAAGGGATCGTGGCTGCAGAGGTTGGCGAGCAGGGGGTGGAAGAGGTCCCGGTCGCCTTCACTGAAGTGGCCCGAGCCGATCAGGTCGATCGCTTCCTTGGCGATCGGGTCGTTTTCCAGCCAGGGCAGGGGGTGATAGCCGTTGCGGTTGATCTCGGCCAGCTGGTCGGCGGTGTGACCGAAGAGGAAGAAGTTGTCCTCGCCCACCCGCTCGCGGATTTCGATGTTGGCGCCATCGAGGGTGCCGATCGTGAGGGCGCCGTTGAGGGCCATCTTCATGTTGCCGGTGCCGGAGGCCTCCATGCCGGCGGTGGAGATCTGCTCGGAGAGGTCCACCGCGGGGTAGATCCGCTGGCCCAGCTTCACGCTGAAGTTGGGCAGGAACACCACCCGCAGCCGGCCACGCATGGCCGGATCGATGTTCACGATCCCGGCGATGCCCACGATCAGGCGGATGATCAACTTGGCCATGTGGTATCCGGGCGCCGCCTTGCCCCCGAAGATCACGGTGCGGGGCGGTAGGTCCTCGCCGTTGCAGAGGCGCAGGTAGCGCTCCACGATCTGCAGGGCGGCCAGGTGCTGGCGCTTGTATTCATGGATCCGCTTCACCTGCACATCGAAGAGGGAGGCGGGGTCCACCAGCACATCGGTGTCCTGGCGGATCGTGGCGGCCAGGCGTTGCTTGCTCTGTTCCCGCACCTGCTGCCAGCGCTCGAGGAAGGCGCCATCGTGGGCGAGGGGTTCGAGGCCCCGCAGCTGGTCGAGGTTGCGGCGCCAGGTGGTGCCGATGCACTCATCCAGCAGGGCGGCCAGGCCGGGGTTGGCCACCGCCAGCCAGCGGCGCGGGGTCACGCCGTTGGTCACGTTGGTGAAGCGGTCGGGCCAGAGGGCGGCGAAGTCGTGGAACACGTTCTCCACCAGCAGCTTGCTGTGCAGTTCGGCCACCCCGTTCACCTGGTGGCTGCCCACCACCGCCAGGTGAGCCATGCGCACCTTGCGTTGGCCACCTTCCTGGATCAGGGAGAGGCGCTCCAGCAGCTCGGGCTGACCCGGATAGCGGATCCGCACCAGGCGCAGGAAGCGGGCGTTGATCTCGTAGATGATTTCGAGCTGGCGCGGCAGCAGCTGGCCGAAGAGCTCAAGGCCCCAGGCCTCGAGGGCCTCGGGGAGCAGGGTGTGGTTTGTGTAGCTGATCGCCGCAGTGGTGATGCTCCAGGCGGTGTCCCACTCGACACCGTGCCCATCGATCAGCAGTCGCATCAACTCCGCCACGGCGATGGCGGGGTGGGTGTCGTTGAGCTGTACCGCAAACTTGTGGTGGAACTCGGTGGGGGCCATGCCCTGGCCCTTGAGAATGCGGAACATGTCCTGCAGGGAGCAGGACACGAAGAAGATCTGCTGGCTGAGGCGCAGCCGCTTGCCCTGCTCCATCTCGTCGTTGGGATAGAGCACCTTGGAGAGGGTTTCCGATTGCACTTTCTGCAGCACGGCTCGGGTGTAATCGCCGGCGTTGAAGGAGGCGAAATCGAAGGCATCCGGCGCCTGGGCACTCCACAGCCGCAAGGTGTTGGCGGTGTGCACGCCGCAGCCGAGGATCGGGGTGTCGTGGGCCACGCCGATCACGGTGTGGCCGCCGATTTCCACCGGGTAGCGCCATTCCGGCCGGATCACCTCCCAGGGGTTGCCGCGGGCCAGCCAGGGGTCGGTGCTTTCCTGCTGGCCCTCCGGTCCGATCTGCTGGCGGAAGATCCCGAATTCGTAGCGGATGCCGTAGCCGATGGCGGGGAGCTCCAGCGTGGCCATTGATTCCTGGAAGCAGGCCGCCAGCCGGCCCAGACCGCCGTTGCCCAGGCCGGGCTCCGGCTCCTCCGCGATCAGTTCCTCCATGGAGAGCCCGAGGGACCTGCAGGCTTCCTGGGCCTCGGCGTGGATGCCGAGATTCACCAGGTTGTTTTCCAGGTGGGGCCCGAGCAGGTATTCCGCCGAGAGATAGGTGGCGGTGCGCACATGGGCGCGGGTATAGGTCTCGGCGGTGTCGACCCAGTACTGCAGCAGGCGGTCGCGTACCGCCAGGGCCAGGCTGAGGTAGTAGTCGTGGCGGGTGGCCAGGGAGGGGGATTTGGCCTGGGAGGAAAAAAGGTGGTGGCGCATCGCGCCCAGCAGACCGCCCTGCCCATGGGGCGAAAGGCTGGTGGCGGTGGAGGGGGTATCCATGGCGCTGCCGGGCGGATCGGGGATTGGTGCCTTCATCCTGCGGAACGGGGGGGCTTGCTGCACCAATGGATACCGGCTGCACCAGCTTTATGGGGGCTTCCGGTTCGGTCCGAACGTTTTGGCAGGGTCGGTGGCGATCGCAGCCCATCCTTGGAGAGAAAGCTGTTCCCTTTGAACTTCCCTTTGAACGTGCCTTTTAAGTTCACGCTCGAGGAGTTATAACCTCGTGATCGCGACCTGGGAGAGAATCCTTGGCAATCTCCAGGATTGCAGGTTCACCCCAGGATCTCGGGCACGATGCTCCATTTGAACTCGCTCTCCACCCTGGAGGCACCGGAGAAGGTGCCGTTCACGGCGGCGGTGAGATTGGGGTTGGAGGAGGTGGCCAGGATGATGTAGCGGTCGTCGGTATGGCCCTTGCCGCTGGGATCGAAGCCCCGCCAGCCGGCACCGGGCAGATAGATCTCCGCCCAGGCGTGCAGGTCGTAGCGCTTCGGGGGCGGTTCCACCAGGTGATAGCCGCTCACGAACCGGGCGGGCAGGCCCACGCAGCGGCAGGCCTCGATCATCAGCATCGCCAGGTCGCGGCAGGAGCCCACCCGTTCCTTGAGGGTGCGGCCAGCCGGCCAGGCGGGGCCCACATGGCGTTGGGTGTACTTCACCCGGTCCTGGATGATCTCCAGGAGCTGATCGAGGAAGAGCAGCGCCCGCTGATCGCTGCCCATCAGGGCCTCCTGGGCCAGATCCACCGCGGCCGGATCGTGTTGGCCATTGGGCAGCCAGCCCTCGATCGCGCCCATCAGGTCGCCGTTGAGACGCCCCACCGGATAGGGGAGCTGGGGTTCGTTGGTGGCCAGGCAGGTGTCCAGCGCCGGTGCCGTGCTGGTTTCCACCTCGCTGGTCGCCTGCACCAGGAAGATGTCGGTGCTGCCCAGGAAGCGGGCCCGCAGGATCTCATCACCGCTTGCCGCCACCAGGGCATAAAGATGGTCGGGCTCGGGGGTGATGCGGCACGCGAAGCTCAGTAGGCGCTGGAAACCGTGGCCGCGGGGCTGGAGGCAGAAGCGGTGGTCGCCGAGCAGAACCGGGGCGCTGTAGCGGTAGCTGAGGGTGTGGGTTATGCGGGCACGCATGCCGGCTTGGAGGGGGTGGGATGTTCGGGAGCTTCTGGGGCTTCCGGGGCGGGCGCGATGAAGTAGCGCTGCTCGATCAGGGTGTGGAGCTGGTTGAGATCCTGCTGGAGCTGGTCGATCGCCTCATGGAGGCCGTTGGCGATCAGCTCCTCGATCCGGGTGAAGCTCCAACGGGCCAGGGTGAGGCCGCTGAGGCACTCCAGCTCGTCTGGGGCGCCGGGCACGGCGTTGCTGCGCACGATCTTCAGGGTTTCGCTGATCCGCTCGAGGCAGTAGCGCACCGAGCGGGGGAACACCGGATTGAGAAGCAGGAAGCCGGCCACCGCCTCCGGCGCGATCGCCCGCTGCTGGGACTGGCGGAACATCTGGTAAGCGCCGGCGGTGCGCAGCAGGGCGATCCACTGCAGTTCATCGAGCACGCCTCCCACCTCCTCAGGGGTGGGCAGCAACAGGAAGTACTTCACATCCAGGATGCGCGTTGTCTTGTCGGCCCGCTCCAACAGCCTTCCCAGCCGGCAGAACTGCCAGGAGAGGTCGCGGCTGAGGGTGGCGTCGGTGATGCCATAGAAGAGCTGGCAGGCGGAGCGGATGTCGCGGAGCTGCTCCTGGGGCGGTTGCTCCCAGAAGCTGGCTTCCTGCAGGCTCCAATAGGTGGCATTGAGGTGCTCCCACATCTCGGTGGTGAGCACATCGCGGATCTGGCGGGCATTTTCGCGGGCAAAGGCGATGCAGTTCACCACGCTGTTGGGGTTGTCTTCCCGGCGCACCAGGAAGTTGACCACGTCTTCGGGGCTGGCGGCGGGGCAGAGCGTGTCGAAGAGGTCGCGCTCACCGCTGGCATCAATCAGGGGCAGCCAGGGTTCGGCGCTGCCGGGCGGGCAGTCGAGGGCCATCGCCTCGCTCACCTCCACGAAGCGGGAGATGTTTTCGGCCCGCTCCACGTAGCGGTTGATCCAGTAAAGGGAGTCGGCAACGCGGCTCAACATGAGGCGCTGCCTCCGATCGGGGCCGCGGCGGCTTCGATGCCGGCGTCGGAAACGATCCAGGTGTCCTTGCAGCCGCCGCCCTGGGAGGAGTTCACCACCAGGGAGCCGCGCCGCAGGGCCACGCGGGTCAGGCCGCCGGGGGTCACCCAGTCGCCCTTGCCGCGCAGCACATAAGGACGCAGATCCACATGGCAGGGGTAGAGCTCCCCTTCGCTGAGGGAGGGCACGGTGGAGAGCTCCAAGGTGGGCTGGGCGATGAAGTTGCGGGGATCGGCCTCGATCTTGGCGGCGAAGATCGCGATCTCCTCGCGGCTGGCGTGGGGTCCGATCAGCATGCCGTAGCCGCCCGCCTCCGCCACCGATTTCACCACCAGCTCGCTGAGGTGGGCGAGCACATAGGAGCGGTCGTCGGGCCGTGCGCAGAGATAGGTGGGCACGTTCTCGATGATCGGCTCCTCGCTCAGGTAGTAGCGGATCATTTCCGGCACGTAGGCGTAGATGAGCTTGTCGTCGGCCACGCCGGTGCCGGGGGCATTGGCGATCGCCACCCGGCCGGCCCGGTAGGCGGCCATCAGGCCCCGCACCCCCAACATCGAATCGCTGCGGAACACAGCCGGATCGAGGAAGTCGTCGTCGATGCGCCGGTAGATCACATCCACCGGCGCCAGGCCCGTGGTGCTGCGCATCCACACCCGATCGCTCTCGCAGACCAGATCGCGGCCCTCCACCAGCTCGATGCCCATCTGTTGGGCCAGGTAGCTGTGCTCGAAGTAGGCGCTGTTGAACACGCCGGGGGTGAGCAGCACCACCTTGGGGGTGTCGGTCCAGGGGGCAAGCTCCTGCAGGGTCTGGAGGAGGCGGGAGGCGTAGTTGTCGATCGGCTGCACGGTGCGGCCGGCGAAGAGGCTGGGGAAGATGCGCTTCATCACCCGCCGGTTCTCGAGGAAGTAGGCCACGCCGGAGGGGCAGCGCAGGTTGTCCTCCAGCACCCGCCAGGTGCCTTCGCCATCGCGCACCAGGTCGAGACCGGAGATGTGGCACCAGCGGCCCAGGGGTGGGGTGAGGCCCCGCATCTGGGGCCGCCAGCCCTGGGAGCTCTCCAGGTCTTCGCGGGGCACCACCCCATCGGCGATGATCCGGCCTGGGCCGTAGACATCGGCCAGAAAGAGGTCGATCGCCTGGAGGCGCTGGAACAGGCCTCGCTCCAATCGGGCCCACTCACCGGCGGCGATCAGGCGGGGCAGGGGATCAAAGGGCAGAATCCGCTCCACCCCCTGGCTGCCGGAATCATTAAGCCGGAAGGTGGCCCCCAGGCGCTTGAGCAGGGCCCCGGCGGCGGCGTGGTTGCGGTTGAGCTGGTCGAGGCCCATCAGGCCGAGGGAGGAGAGAAGGGGCTGCAGGGCGGTCCGGGGCGCGTCGGCGGCGCTGAAGTACTCGTCGTAGCCGTGGTTGGGGCGGTATTCCGTGAACATGCTCACCTGGGCACTGGGCCGATCCTGATGGGCGAGCTGGCCCTGACCTGGTTGCGGTTGCTACTGTTGAGTCTGACCTATGAGTCAGGCCTAGGGCTTTGGATCGGGCCCTTGGATAGGCCAGAGTCAGCACTTGCACACTTGGCCCCTGGATTTGGGCGCCTTCCGCCGTTTCCGCTGTTCGGCGTGGTAAATTCAGGAAAACGAATTCTCTCCAATGAAATTCGCTCACACTTCACTATTAGGAATCAGCTTGGCCCTTCTGGGTGGCCTAGCTCCCTCTCAAGCCGTTGCAGCTACTCAGACGGTAGGCGGTTACAGCTTTAAGACCATTGGTCAGACCGCAGTCACCAGCCCGGCAATTTCCATCGCTCCATTCACCGCAGGCGCTCCCAGTACCCTCATGGCGGTAAGGCTTTATTTTAAGCCATCACCAAAGCCAACTTTTGGCGGTCAGGCTGGGTTGAACTGTGGTTTTGGCTGCAACAGCACTGTTTTCACCGCAAACGGCACCCCAGCGTTCAATTTCTCTGGGGGCGCTGGGTCCGTCACCACAGACAACCTGGGATTAGTTACGCTCACGCCAAACACTACTAGTGCGACAGCAATAGCAACTTCTAGTGGATCATTTAACGGAAGCCGACTTGGCGGCATTCCGACAAGTGGTAACGCACCGCTTCAAACATATTTTTCAGGATCACCATCGATTTCAAGCTATCAGACCCTGTATTCTGCTCAGACCGTGCCGCCCGGGGCTTCTATTGTTTGGGATGGAATTGTTGGTCAATTCGATCCCACAACTCTTGAAGGGGAATTTTCTATCGAGTATGAATACACTGGAGGTGCGTCCGTTCCAGGTCCTCTTCCGATTCTTGGTGCTGGTGCAGCATTTGCCTATTCACGGCAAATTCGTAAAAGAATTAAGCAGTCTGCCTGACAGCTTAGCCTTAAATTTCTTTACAGTTGACTTGTTTACCCCACTCTTAGAGTGGGGTTTTTTGTAGGCAAGCAAAGGCACCAGCTAACTAAACGGAATTTCTTACGGCGCCATGACTCCAAGCCTGCTTGCGACTTTGTTGTTAAATCTAGCCTTTGCATTATTTGCGCTTTTTTTGGGTGGTCTTTTTATTGATATTCTTCCTCCGGCGCTATTGGATTCTGGCTGGATTGTTGCTTCTATAACTAGTTTGGCGAGTCTAGTTCCACTGCCTCTGCTGGGTTTAATGCTGGTTCATCTAGCGGCTTATTTTTCGCCGACTGGTCGTTTAAAATCAATTCAGTTAAATCTCAGCCGTGCAGCAGCCGTTGTGGCTGTTGGTTTTTTTCTTCTACTTCCATTGATGGGTTTTTTAGTTGTAAAGAATGCTCAAACTATTGCAGGCAATAATGCCGGAGCTAAATCTCAAATTACCAGGAAGAGTGAACAGCTTCGCGCTGCTGTGCGTAATGCGAAATCGCCTGCTGAATTGCAGGCCTCCATGCAAACTCTCCAGGGCCCCGGTGGTTTTGATGCCATCGTTCTGGCAAGGCCGCTGCCACTGTTAAAAGAACAGCTTAACCTCATTATTAATAGAACTGAGCGGTCATCTTTAGAGCAGCTTCAGGGTCCGTTTTCAACCCAAAATTTCCCTGTCCTGAAGGCATTGCTGCGGACTGCGGTTCAATGTTTGTTCGCTGGGCTTGGCTTTGCTGGGCTTGCGTGGTCCCCAGTTACCAATAAGATAATGCTTCAATCTTTGCTACTAAGGTACTCTAGCTTTAAATCTGACTCTCCTTTAAAGGTTGTAGTCAAAAAAATACGAAATCTTCAGCAGGAATTGCAATCTCGATCCAATAAGGCATCAGTCCGTGAGAGCTTTAAGCAGATCAAAGATAGCCAACGTAAAGTTTTTCTGCAGAGGGAGAAAGAAGCGAAGCGAAATGAAATCGAGATGCGCAAGCAGCGTGAACGCCTTAAACGTCAGGCTGAGCAGAATGCCAAGCGCAAGGATTAAGAGCATTGATCTTGGTGGTCTCTAGCTGGTTTCTTGCTAACTGCTGGTGATCGAATGCTTGGCTCCACCCGGCGAAATTGTTGGCTGTTCCTGTTGCCCTAAAGCAGGAAATACCGCTGCGCCATCGGCAGCACCTCCGCCGGTTCACAGGTAAGCAGTTCGCCGTTTGCGAACACTTCATAGGTTTGGGGATCCACCTCCACCTTGGGCAGGGCGCCGTTGTTGCGCATCGAGGCCTTGCCGATGGCGCGCGTGTTCACCACCGGCACGCACGGACGCCGTAGGCCGAGGCTGCGGGGTAGGTCGGCATCGAGGGCTGCCTGGCTCACAAAGGTGAGGCAGCTCGGCGCCAGCGCTGCTCCGAAGGCCGCGAACATCGGCCGGCCGTGCACCGGACCCGGGGTGGGAATCGAAGCGTTGGCATCGCCCATCTGGGCCCACACGATCGAGCCCCCCTTGATCACAAGCTCCGGCTTAACCCCAAAAAATCCAGGCTTCCACAGCACCAGATCCGCCAATTTACCCACCTCCACCGACCCCACCTGGCTGTCGATGCCGTGGGCGATGGCAGGGTTGATCGTGACCTTGGCGATGTAGCGCTTCAGGCGCGTGTTGTCGTTGCGGCTGGAATCCTCGCTCAGGCTGCCCCGCTGCACCTTCATCTTGTGGGCCGTCTGGAAGGTGCGGATGATCACCTCTCCCACCCGGCCCATCGCCTGGGAATCACTGGCGATGATGCTGAAGGCCCCCAGGTCGTGGAGGATGTCCTCGGCGGCAATCGTTTCGCGGCGGATGCGCGATTCAGCGAAGGCCACATCCTCCGGAATGCGCGGATCGAGGTGGTGGCACACCATCAGCATGTCGAGGTGCTCCTCCAGCGTATTGTGCGTGTAGGGGCGCGTGGGGTTGGTGCTGCTCGGCAGCACGTTGGCCTCCCCGCAGATCTTGATGATGTCCGGCGCGTGGCCGCCGCCGGCCCCTTCGGTGTGGAACGTGTGGATGGTGCGGCCGCCGATGGCGCGGATCGTGTCCTCCACGAAGCCCGCCTCGTTGAGGGTGTCGGTGTGGATGCACACCTGCACATCGAAGCGATCCGCCACTGAGAGGCAGCAGTCGATCGCTGCCGGGGTGGTGCCCCAGTCTTCATGGAGCTTGAGGGCGCAGGCGCCGGCGGCCTGGAGCATGCGGGCCAGGTGGAAGGCGCCCGGGGTGCAGGTGGTGGCATTGGTGCCGGTGGCCGGGCCGGTTCCGCCTCCCATCAGCGTGGTGACACCACTGGAGAGGGCCGTTTCGATCTGTTGGGGGCAAATGAAGTGGATGTGGGTGTCGATCGCGCCGGCGGTCAGGATGTGGCCCTCGCCGGCGATCGCCTCGGTGCCCGGGCCGACCACGATGTCCACGCCGCTCTGGATATCGGGGTTGCCTGCCTTGCCGATCGCCACGATCCGGCCATCCCGCAGACCGATGTCGGCCTTCACGATCCCCCACCAGTCGAGGATCAATGCATTGGTGATCACCGTGTCCACGGCGCCGCCGGCCCGGGTGGTCTGGGCCTGACCCATGCCATCGCGAATCACCTTGCCGCCGCCGAACTTCACCTCATCGCCATAGACGGTGTAATCCTTCTCCACCTCCAGGAACAGCTCGGTGTCGGCCAGTCGCAGCCGGTCGCCGGTGGTGGGCCCGTAGGTCTGGGCGTAGGCCTGGCGGGAGATGCGGTAGGGCATGGCCGGGGGAGTGGGGAGGATGGGGGCCTGGAGAGGCGTGGCGTCAATCCAGCGGGCCGTTGATCAGCCCGTTGAAGCCGAACACCCGCCGGGCGCCGGCGAAGGGCACCAGCTGCACCTCGCGGCTGTCGCCCGGTTCGAAGCGGATCGCTGTTCCCGCCGGGATGTCGAGCCGCAGGCCGCGGGCCGCCTCCCGATTGAAGTGGAGCGCCGGGTTGGCCTCGTGGAAGTGGAAGTGGGAACCCACCTGCACGGGCCGATCGCCCGTGTTGGCCACCGTGAGGATGGTGATCGGCCGGCCGGCATTGAGTTCAAGGTCGCCGGGTTCGGGGATGAGTTCGCCGGGGATCAGGGGGGACATGGCTGGTGTGGGATCAGCGGATCGGGTCGTGCAGGGTCACCAACTTGGTGCCATCGGGGAACACCGCCTCGATCTGCACGTCATGGATCAGCTCCGGCACCCCCTCCATCACTTGGTGCCGCCCCAGCCAGGTGGACCCTGCTGCCATCAGCTCGGCCACCGTGCGGCCATCGCGGGCCCCCTCCAGCACCTGGAAGCTCAGCCAGGCCACGGCTTCGGGGTGGTTGAGCTTCAGGCCCCGGTTGAGGCGGCGTTCCGCCAGCAGGGCGGCGGTCACGATCAGGAGCTTGTCCTTTTCCTGGGGGGTGAGGTGCATGCCTCGAGGGTGCGGCGGCAGATGAAGGGTTGTGCGCGCAGTCTGGCAGCGGCATCCGGCAGCGCTCGTTCACCGGGAACCCTCCCCTTCCCTCCCCTCAGCGCCGATCGGCCAGGGTCCGGGCTTGCCCGGCCGCCCCAGCGGCCTCCAGTCCTGCGAAGGGTCTTTCCTGGAAGGGCCACACCCGTGGCAGCTCCGGCGCCGCCAGCCCCTGGGCTGCCCGGATCCGGGCCCATAGCCGGGTGAACCAGCTGCGGGCCGCCGTGCTCGAGGGGCCCCGGTAGCGCGCCACCAGCCCCTGTTCCAAGGCGCCGCAGGCCATCGTGCCCTCCAGGCCGGAGCGATCGCCGCGGCAGACCTCCACCAGCTCAGCCAATTCAGCCCCCGCCAGCTTCCGGGGCGCCACCCAAACCAGCGAGCCGAACACCGGTTCCCCCGCCAGCCCGTGGGCCTCTACCAGGGAGCTGCCCCCCAGTTCCAGGCGATCCACCAGCTCCCAGCGGTCGCCGCCGGGATCGCGGCGTCGGATCTCCAGCAGGGACCGCCAGCGACCGGCTCCGAGGCTTTCCCCGGCCGCCGTTCGGCCCAGCCGCACCAGCTCCGCCCCCAGCCAGCCGGCTCCGGGGGCCAGGTTCACCCGGGTGCGTTGTTCGTAGAGACCTTCGCCATACACCACCAGTTCCTGGGGAAGCCATTCCAGGTCGGCGCCCTCCTCCAGCTGGAAGGCCAGCTCCTGCAGCGCCCAGGCGCCTTCGGGGCGGAGCCGGGAGCGTCCGATCGTGCCATACACCTTCTGGGCCGCCACGCTGGTGAGCAAGGCCCGGCTTCCGGGCTCCAGGTGAACCGTGATGCTCAGCTGGTCGCCTCCCACCAGGCCGCCGGCTGTGTGGAGCAACGGCAGTTCACAGCGGCCATCGGCCCGGTTGAAGCCCCGCTGGATCTTCAGCGGGGCGCTGGCGCTGCCCTGGTGGCGGCTGAGGCCATCGCCACCGCGGCTGAAGCGCAGGCTGGCGCGGCCATGCCAGCTGTCGGATCCGGCGCTGGGGGCCTGGTCGGTGGCCATGAAAGCCGTTGCTTCGGCGTTTGCCTTGGCGCTCGCTTCGCTGCTCGCCTCTCTGGTTGCTTCGTGGCTCACTCCACAGCTCGCGTCGGCAATGGCTTCGTTCCTTGGTTCGCTGATTCCTTGAGCGCTCGCTCCGCTGCTCGGTTTGCTGTTTGCTTCGGTACTGGCTTCGCTGCTCGCTTCAGCGCTCGGATTGTTTCTCGCCTTACTGCTCACGTCACGGCTTGCTGGGGCACTTGCTTCGCTGCTCGCTTCGCCTCTGGATTCCCTGCCTAACTCGCCGCCTTCCAGCGCTTGCTGGCGCCGCTCTGCTGGGCTGTCCGCAGCCGAGGCGGCCTGGCCGCTGTCAGGGTCGCCACTCCAATCCGGTGCCCTGCGCTCCACGTTCACCCCTGCGGCCGCCACACTCTGGTGGGTCATGCCTCCGGGAGCCAGCCGCCTTGCCTGAATCCGCATCCGGGCCCCTCACCCTCACCCAGCGCTCCAGCACGCCGCCGGCCGGCGCATCGGAACCGGGGCTGCGTCTCTCCCTCGGCGCCGATGAGCGCACCCGGCTGCGCGGCCATCGCCGTAGCGCCTGCGGTCGTGATCTGCTGCTGCACTTGGAGCGCGGCGAGCCGCTGCAGCCGGGCGAATGGCTCAGTGGTGCGCCCGGCGATCCGCCGGTGCGGGTGGAGGCGGCCGCTGAGCCTCTGCTGGTGGTGCGTGCCAGCGACCCCCTCGACCTGCTGCGGGCGGCCTATCACCTCGGCAACCGCCATGTGGCGTTGGAGGTGTGCGCCGGGGAGCTGCGGCTGCTTGAGGATTCGGTGCTGGCCGATCTGCTGGAGCAGCGGGGGCTGGAGCTGATGCGCCGCCTGGCTCCCTTCCTGCCGGAGGCCGGGGCCTATGCCGCTGCAGGCGGCCACCGGCATGACGATGGCCACGAGCACGACCACGAACAGGTTCACGGCTTGGATCACGGCCAAGGGCAGGGTTACCGGCATGGCCCCGACCAGGCCCACGACCTCGCCCACTCTGATCACCCCACCCATGGCTGACTCCCCGCCCATGGAGGCCGCCCCGGCCCTCGCCCCTGGGGAGGCGCGCCTGCGGTTGTACCAGCTGGTGAGTCCCGCCCTGCCGGTGGGGGCCTTCAGCTACTCCGAGGGTCTCGAATGGCTGGTGCAGCAGGGCAGACTCCCCAATGGGGCGGCGGTGCGTGCCTGGCTGGAGGCCGAATGCCGCGCCGGTGTGCTCCCCATTGAGGCCGCCAGCCTGCCGGAGCTGATGCATCTGTTGCGGCGGGCTTGCGGGGATGGCCCCGGTGCTCGCGACGCCGCCCTGGCGGTGCGGGAGCAGGACAACTGGCTCCTGGCCCAGCGGGAGGCGCCCGAGTTGCGGGCCCAGCAGCGCCAGATGGGGGGGTCTCTCGGCCAGTTGCTGACGGATCTGGGCTGGCCCCCGCCGGCGGATGCGGCCCCCCTGGCCTGGACCGCCGCCTGGGCCTGGGCGGGCCTGTGCCTGGAGATCCCGCCCGCTGAGCTGGTGGAGGCTTACCTCTACGCCTGGACCGCCAGCCAGCTCAGCGCCGCCGTGCGGCTGGTGCCCCTGGGGCCCACCGAGGCCCAGCGGCTGCAGCTGGCCCTGGCCCCTGGCCTGGCCCGCCGCGCCCGGGAGCTTGTCGCCAACGATCCCCGCAGGCTCTGGAATGGTGGCGTGGGCGCGGGTCTGGCCCAGTTGGGCCATGGGGAGCTCTACTCGCGCTTGTTCCGCAGTTAAAGCACTGCTGGCATCGACCAACGACGCCGGCTTCCCAGCCGGGAGCCTTCCGGGCTGAGCGCGGCGATGGGCGGTTGTTGCGGCCCGGTGCTGAAGCGAGCGCCGGGCCTCCTTAGCCTGACCCTATCGGCAGGACATCAGCCGGGAGGAGCGGTCGCCATGAGCAAGCTGCGGGTTGGGGTGGCCGGGCCGGTGGGTTCCGGCAAGACGGCGTTGGTGGAGGCCCTCTGCCGGCGGCTGCGGGATCGCCTGGAGCTGGCGGTGGTCACCAACGACATCTACACCCAGGAGGATGCCCAGTTCCTCACCCGGGCCGGAGCCCTTGAGCCTGAGCGCATCCGGGGCGTTGAAACGGGGGGCTGCCCCCACACCGCCATTCGCGAGGACTGTTCGATCAACCGGGCTGCCGTGGCGGAGCTGGAGGCGGCCTTCCCGGCCCTCGATCTGGTGCTGGTGGAAAGCGGCGGCGACAACCTGGCCGCCAGCTTCAGCCCAGAGCTCGTGGATCTCTGCATCTACGTGATCGATGTGGCCGCCGGCGACAAGATCCCCCGCAAGGGCGGCCCCGGCATCACCCGCTCCGACCTGCTGGTGATCAACAAGATCGACCTGGCTCCCATGGTGGGCGCCTCCTTGGCGGTGATGGAGCACGACACCCTCCGCATGCGGGCCGGGCGGCCGTGGTGCTTCACCAACCTCCGCAGCGGCGAGGGGCTGGAGGCGGTGGAGGCTTTTCTGCTGCGGCAGTTGCCGCCGGCCGGGGCGCTCGATGGGCAGGTGGATGATCTGGGGCGCGCTGGTTGCTGAGGCCACCGTTCAGCGCCGCTTGGTGGCCGGCAATTGTCGGGGTATGAACGTTCCGTTACAAGGGACACCAAGCCGCAGGTGTTCCTCTCGATACTGTTCCCCATACAGCGGGGCTGACCGCTTCCCGCAGCCCTTCTTGGAGACACATTCATGCACCCCTCGGCGATTCGGAAGCCCTCGCTTCGTCTGATCGGTGGAGCCACGGCCCTCGCCACCTCCCTCTCTCTGGTTGCCTGCGGCGGCGGTGGTGGAGGGGCACCTACCGCCAGCGGTGGCGGTGATGCCACCGGCGGCAACTTTGATGGCGAAGTGAAGGTGGGCATCCTCCACTCCCGCTCCGGCACCATGGCCATCTCCGAAAACACGGTGGCCGAAGCCGAGCTGATGGCGATCGATGAGATCAACAAGGCCGGTGGCGTGGCGATCGACGGCAAGAAACTCAAGATCGTGCCGATCGAAGAAGACGGAGCCTCCGACTGGCCCACCTTCGCCGAGAAATCTAAGAAGCTGATCGATCAGGACAAGGTGGCCGTGGTGTTCGGCGGTTGGACCTCCGCCAGCCGCAAAGCCATGCTGCCGGTGTATGAGTCGAAGGATGCCTTCCTCTACTACCCGATCCAGTACGAAGGCCAGGAGTGCTCCAAAAACATCTTCTACACCGGTGCCACCCCCAACCAGCAGGCAGAGCCCGCCGTGGAGTGGCTGCTGAAGAACAAGGGTAAGGACTTCTTCCTGGTCGGCTCCGACTACGTGTATCCCCGCACGGCCAACACGATCATCAAGGAGCAGCTCAAGGCCCAGGGCGGCAAGCTGGTGGGTGAGGACTACCTCCCCCTCGGTAACACCGAGGTGGCGCCGATCATCGCCAAGATCAAGCAGGCCCTGCCCAAGGGTGGTGTGATCGTGAACACGCTGAACGGCGACAGCAACGTGGCGTTCTTCAAGCAGATGAAGGCCGCCGGCATCACCCCCGCCAATGGCTACGCGATCATGAGCTTCTCGATCGCCGAAGAGGAAATCGCCGCCATCGGTCCCGAGTACCTGGAAGGCACCTACGCCGCCTGGAACTTCTTCCAGAGCCTCGACACACCCGCCTCCAAGAAGTTCACCGCCGACTTCAAGGCCAAGTACGGCGCCCAGCGGGTCACCAACGACCCGGCTGAGGCCGCCTACACCATGGTGTACCTCTGGAAGCTGGGCGCCGAGAAGGCCAACAGCGTTGACGACAACAAGGTGCGCGACGCCCTACCTGGCGTGAGCTTCGATGCCCCCGAGGGCAAGGTGACCGTGCAGCCCAACCACCACATCGAGAAGCTCGTGTTGATCGGCGAGGTGCAGAAGGATGGCATGTTCAAGATCCTCGAGAACAAGGGCTTCGTGAAGCCCGTGGCCTGGAACCAGTTCGTGCCCGAAACCAAGGGCTACACCTGCGACCACACCCAGAAGCGTCCCGACGCCGGCAAGTTCAAGCTCTGAATTTCAGCCTCCACGCTGATTGCCTTAATGGGGGGGACCCAGATCCCCCCTTTTTCTTTTGATCCTTTGTTGTCCCGCCGGCGCGGGTCACCATGACAGCTCTTTTCGACACGCTCTTCAACGGGCTGGCCATCGGCTCGGTGCTGATGCTCACCGCCCTCGGTCTGGCCGTGGTGTTCGGCCTGATGGGTGTCATCAACATGGCCCATGGCGAGTTGATGATGCTCGGCGCCTACACCACCTTCGTGGTGCAGAACCTGCTCAAATCCGGCCCGCTGCAAGCTCTGTTCCCGATCTACATCCTTCTCTCCATTCCGATCGCATTTCTGGTCAGCGGCCTGGTGGGCCTGCTGCTCGAAAAAACGGTGATCCGTCGCCTCTACGGCCGGCCACTGGAAACCCTGCTGGCCACCTGGGGGGTGAGCCTGATCCTGCAGCAGTTTGTGCGATCGGTGTCCACGGCCTTCTTCCTCGGCCTGCTGGCCGCCGTAGCCCTCGGCCTGCTGGCCCCCCGCTTCACCCCGGCCGCCTTGTGGCGCCAGCGCTGGACGCCGCTGCTGAAGGTGGGCAATTGGATTTTGGCCCTGATCGTTGGGATCGCTCTGGGCTCCTTGCTGGGTGAGCAGCGGGCTCTGCACCAGCCCTGGTTCAGCGCTCGCAACATCGACGTGACCGCCCCCGAGTGGCTGCGAGGCTCGATTGATCTGGGCGGGGTCACCATGCCCACCGCCCGCTTGTTCATCCTCGCCCTCACCGCTCTTGCCTTGGTGGGGGTCAACTGGTTCCTGCAAAAGAGCGCCTGGGGGATTCGGATCCGTGCGGTCACCCAGAACCGCTCGATGAGCAGCTGCCTCGGCATTCCCACCGAAACGGTGGATGCCCTCACCTTCTTCGTGGGGTCTGGCCTGGCGGGCATCGCTGGCGTGGCGGTGTCCCTGCTGGGTTCGGTGGGTCCGAACCTCGGCGGTAACTACATCGTGCTGGCCTTCATGGTGGTGGTGCTCGGAGGCCTCGGCAAGCTCTGGGGCACGGTGGTGGCCGCCTTTGTGCTCGGCATTCTCGATTACGTGATCGGCTCCGGATCGTTGCTGCTGCTGTGGCCTTCGATGCCGGCCGCCCTCAATGGCGTGATCAGCTTCTTCGCCACCACCTCGATGGCCAAGGTTCTCGTGTTTGTGTTGATCATGGTGTTTTTGCAGTTCCGACCGGCGGGGATGTTCCCGCAGAAGGGCCGCATGGTGGAGGCCTGATTCATGTCCGTTTCCGCCACACCGCCCGCCTTTGTTCGCCGTTGGTGGCCCTGGATCCTGATTGTGGCGGCCGCCCTGATCCTGCCGGTGATCCTGCCTCCCTTCCGGCTCAATCTGCTGGGCCGTTTTCTATCCCTTGGCATTGTGGCTCTGGGTGTGGACCTGATTTGGGGTTACACCGGCCTGCTCAGCCTCGGCCAAGGCATCTTCTTTGCCCTCGGTGGCTATGCCCTCGGCATGCATCTTTCGCTCAATAGCCTTGAACCCGGTCAGTTGCCGGAGTTCTTCGGTTTGTATGGCGTGAACAGTTTGCCGGCTTTTTGGCAGCCGTTCACATCACCGCTGTTCACCCTGGCGGCCATCTGGGTGATTCCGGCTCTGGTGGCTGGAATCCTTGGATTTCTGGTTTTCCGCAACCGCATCAAGGGGGTGTATTTCTCGATCCTCACCCAGGCAGCCCTGCTGGTGTTCTTCAATTTCTTCAATGGCCAGCAGAAACTGATCAACGGCACCAACGGTCTCAAGACCGACACCGCCAAGGTGTTCGGGGCGCTGGTGGGTTCTGATGCCATGCAGCGCAACCTCTTCTGGCTCACCGTGCTGCTGGTGATCGCGGCCTGGCTGCTCTGCCGCTGGCTCACCAGCGGTCGCTTTGGCGATGCCCTAGTGGCCATCCGCGACGACGAACCCCGCATGCGCTTCACCGGTTACAACCCCACCGCCTACAAGACGTTGGTGTTCACCGTGGCGGGAGCCCTGGCCGGTATCAGCGGCGCTCTGTACACCGTGCAATCCGGCATCATCAGCCCCCAGTTCATGGCGGTGCCCTTCTCGATCGAGATGGTGATCTGGGTGGCGGTGGGGGGCCGCGGCACCCTGCTGGGGGCCGTGCTGGGGGCCGTGCTGATCAATTACGCCAAAAGCCTGATCAGCGAACAGCTTCCCGAAACTTGGCTGTTCGTGCAGGGGGCCCTGTTCCTGCTGGTGGTGACGGCCCTGCCCGATGGGTTAGTGGGCTGGTGGCGCCAAGGGGGCCCGGGCCACATCCTGGCCATGTTCGGCTGGCCGCCCCGCAGCGCCACCTATCCCGGCCTCGACCTCGATCCTTCGATGTTGGCCGAGCGTGAAGCCCTTGAGGGCCCGTCTTCCTCTGATTCCGCCAGAGGAGGTGAGCGATGACCACTCTGCTCGAACTGCGCGGCGTGAGCGTTAGCTTCGATGGCTTTCTCGCCCTCAACGATCTCAACCTCAGCCTCCAACCCGGTGAGCTGAGGGCGGTGATCGGTCCGAATGGTGCCGGAAAGACTACCTTTCTCGATGTGATCACCGGCAAGGTGCGCCCCACCCAGGGCGATGTGTTCTTCCGGGGGCGTTCCCTGGTGGGTACCAGCGAACATCGCATCGCCCGGCTCGGCATCGGCCGCAAGTTCCAGACCCCCCGCGTCTATCAGAACCTCACGGCTCGCCGCAACCTGGAGCTGGCGGTCAGCGATCGCTCCCCCTTCGATCTGCTCTTCCGCGGCCTCGATGGCAGCAGCCAGGATCGGGTGGCCCAGCTGCTCAAGGTGGTGGGCCTGGCGCCCCAAGCCCAGCAGCTGGCCGGTGGCCTCTCCCATGGCCAGAAGCAGTGGCTGGAGATCGCCATGCTGTTGGCTCAGGATCCTGATCTGCTGCTGGTGGATGAACCGGTGGCGGGTCTTTCCGATGAGGAAACGGAGCGCACCGGCGAGCTGCTGCGCAGCCTGGCGGGGGATCACACCGTGCTGGTGATCGAGCACGACATGGAGTTCATCCGCAACCTTGACAGTCCGGTCACGGTGCTGCATGAGGGCCATGTGCTCTGTGAGGGCAGCATGGAGGCGGTGCAGAGCGATCCCCGCGTGATTGATGTGTATCTCGGCGTTGACGATGACTTGGAGCCTGGAATCGCCCCGCCCTCCGGCCTTCCCGATCGCCCGTCCAGTGAGCTGCAGCCATGACCGTGATCACCACCCCCCCATCCCTGGCCCATCCCTGCCACGAAGGCGGCGATCTTCTCGGCATTCGCAACTTGAATGTGTATTACGGCGAAAGCCACATCCTGCGCAATGTCGATCTCTCGATTGCGCCCGGCCAGATGGTGTGCCTGATCGGCCTCAATGGGGTCGGCAAGACCACCCTGCTCAAGTCGATCATCGGCCTGTTGCAGCAGCGCAGTGGCACCATCGTGCTAGCTGGAGCGGATATCTCCTCCCAGCCCCCCCATCAGCGGGCCCGCGGTGGTATCGGCTACGTGCCCCAGGGGCGAGAGATCATCGCCCAGCTCACCGTGCGAGAAAATCTCCTTCTGGGTCTGGAGGCCCAGCCCGGTGGCATCACTCGCAACCGTCACATCGATCCGCTGGTGTTTGAGCTGTTCCCGGTGCTGGAGAAGTTCCTCAATCGGCGGGGCGGCGACCTTTCCGGCGGTCAGCAGCAACAGCTGGCGATTGCCCGGGCCCTCCTCGGCAAGCCCCGCCTGCTGCTGCTCGATGAGCCCACCGAAGGCATCCAGCCCTCCGTGGTGCTCGACATCCAGCGGGCCGTGGCCCGCATCATCCGCGAGACGGGTATCAGTGTGCTGTTGGTGGAACACCACGCCAGCTTCGTGCGCCAGGCTGATTGGTATTACGCCATGCAGAAGGGTGGTGTGGTGGCCAGCGGCCCCACCAGCGAGCTGAGCAAGGAAGTAATCCAGCGCTTCCTGAGCGTCTGAGCAGCGGCGGGTGTTTGTTTGCTCCGGTGTTTATTTGCTTCTGTTTGCGGCCGGCGTCTGGTTCAGGGGGTTTGCTATGGGTTGGTGGAACCCCGTTGACCCTTTATGGCCTCGCCCCTTTCGAGATCGCCTCTGGCGCTCGCCTCCCTGCTGGGTGTCGCCCTCGCTTCCAGCCTCGCCACTCCCGCCGCCCTCGCCGGCAGCTGTGAATTCCTCTCGCCGGTGGGGGGTGATGGTGTGTCTCCGATCGTCACCAAGACGATCAGCACGGGCAATCCCCTCGGTCGGCCGAACTGGAACACGGATTTCTACGTGACCAAGCCCTACAGCAGCTACAAGCTCTTCTTCACCGCCGATTCCTCGAAGAGCGCCACCTATCCGGTGGAGGCCTACCTCAAGTTCACCGATGGCTCCAACCTGAGGGTCTTCAACGCCAACATCGCTCCTGAGCCCGGCACCGGCGGCGGCAAGGACGTGCCTGCGGTGCCCGGCAAGCAGGTGAGCCAGGTGAACATCAAGGTGGGCTCCGGCGACAACATGGCCGCCACCGGCTTCACCTACCGGGTGTCGGTGCAGGGCTGCCGTTGAGGTCATTCCGGACCGGGACCCAGGGCTAGCTGGTTAGGGCCTGCCCGCTGCGGGGCTCCGCAGGGTTGAGGGCGCGATCAGGGCCTGGCTCCTTGGAGCAGCTCCCGCCAGAGCTGCTCGGCCTGGCCGGATGGGACCTGTGCCAGGGCGTTGCCATCGCAGCGGTGGATCGGCCGGCAGCCCAGGCTGTTGATCAGCACGGCTCCTTCGCATGTCTCCAGGTCGCTTGGCTCTAGCGGGCCTTCGTCGGCGCGGCCGAGACGCAGGGCGCGGCCGCGCATCACCCCGGGTAGGCAGCCGCTGGCCAGGGGTGGGGTGGTCCAGCGGCCCTGCTGGCGCACCAGCAGGTTGGCGGCGCTGCCGCAACACAGTTCCCCATGGCTGGAAAGGAGCAGGGCATCGTGAGCGCCGGCGGCCTGGGCTTCCCGCCGGGCCTGCACCTGGGCGGTGTAGGCGAAGCTCTTGCAGCGGCTCAGCCGGCTCGCCGTATTGCGCCGCTCCTGACGGCTGATCCAGGTGGTCACCGCTTCGAACTGCGGGGCGGTGGCGGTGAGTTGTAGCCAGAAGCGATGGGCCGGAGCGGCTTGCGCCGGGGCGGGAAGATCCAGCCCCCTTCCGCCGCAGCCACGGCTCCAGTTCAGCCGGAGCGCCCCGGTGCGAATGCCGCTGCGGGCGATGGCCTCCGCCACCAGCGGCAGGATCAGGGTCTGGTCCGGGGGAGGCGCCATCGCCAGCAGCTCAGCCGAGCTGCGCCAGCGCTCCAGGTGCTCTTCCAGCAGCTGGAGCCGGCCCTCCTCAAGCAGCACGGTTTCGAACAGGCCATCGGCCAGCAGCAGGCCCCGGTCGGCCAGGGGCAGGGCCAGCTCGCCGGGATCGCCCCACTGACCCTGGGGGAGCGCTGCGGCGGGCACATCTGCTGCGCTTGCGGCGATCCAGGCGATCGTGCCGCTCATGCCAGGGCCTCCAGCAGCGGCCGGATCTTCCAGCCCATCTCCAGGGCCTCACCGGCGGGGTCGGAGTCGGCCACCACCCCTCCCCCTGCCTGCACCCGCAGCCGCCGCCCTTTCACCATCACGCTGCGGATCAGGATGCTGCTGTCGAAGCTGCCATCGGCGGCCAGGTGGAACAGGGAGCCGCAGTAGGGGCCCCGCGGCACCGGCTCCAGAGCGGCCAGCCGCTGGCAGGCCCGCAGCTTCGGCGCGCCGCTGATCGAGCCCCCCGGCCAGCAGGCCCGCAGCAGGTCGGTGATGCCCTTCCCCGCCGCCAGCTGCCCGGTGACCACCGAGGTGAGATGGTGCACCTGGGCATAGCTCTCCAGCCCCACCAGCTGGGGCACCTGGATCGAACCGGGGCGGCAGACCCGGCCCAGGTCGTTGCGCAGCAGGTCCACGATCATCACGTTCTCGGCCCGGTCCTTGGGATCGCACACCAGCTCCGCCGCGGCATCCGCATCAGCGGTGGGATCGCCATGGCGCGGACGGGTTCCCTTGATCGGCCGAGTCTCCACGCTCCCGGCCGTATCGCAGCGCAGGAAGCGCTCCGGCGAGGCCGACACCAGCGCCTCATCCGCCGTGATCGCCAGGCCCGCGAAGGGAGCGGGGCAGTGCCGGCGCAGTCGGCCATGCAGGGCCAGGGGATCCGGTGGTTCCGTCAGGTTGGTTTCGCAGCAGGCGGTGAGGTTGGCCTGGAAGATGTCGCCGGCGGCGATCCAGCCGAGCAGGGTTTCCACCTGGGCCGCATAGCGCTCCGGTGGCGTGTGCCAGTGCCAGGCCTCCAGGGGAATGGCCGCCATCGCGGGCTCCGGGGGCAGATCACGGCCAGGACCACCGCCCGGCGGCTCGGCAGGCCGGTCGTTCGGATCGGGTGGGGCTCCGAGGGCGTTCAGCCGGGCCGCCATCGCCGCCAACCGATCGGGATCCTCCCCCTCCAGCCAGCAGCGCCGGCTGGAGCGCTCGAAGTGGATCAGCGGATCATGGCGGGCCGCCCACAGGGTGGCCATGTCGCCGGGGCGCCAGTGGTCGGCCGGTTCCACCCAGGCACCGGCCTCAAAGGCCAGCCAACCCAGCCAGGGCCCTCCCCGCCGCTCCAGTTCCGCCAGGGCCGCGAAGGGATCGCTGGCACCGGTCTCCCCAGGCAGACCCTCGCAGCGCACCTGCTCGATCGGATCGATGCCCAGCACGGCCCGCTGGCCAAAGGTCGAGCCATCCCCTTCCAGCAACACGAGGCCTTCCCGGCCTCCGTGGCGGGTGAGGGCCCGGGTGAGGTTCCAGGGTTCCCACCAGGGAAGATCAAGGCGGAGGCGCGACGTGCTCAAGGATCGGAGGGTGTGGGCTCCAGTGGCGGCGCGGTGGTGCCTCCGCGGCTGGCCAGGTCGGGCCGGCCGGCCTCGATCAGGGCGGCATCGCGGATCCGGCAGCTGTCGCAAACCCCGCAGGGTTCCGAGCCGCCGCTGTAACAACTCCAGGTGTCGGCGATCGGCACCCCCAGCCGCAGGGCCTGGCGCACGATCTCGGTCTTGCTCCAGTGAACCAGGGGCGCCCAGAGGCGGGTGCCCTCCCCCTGGCGGCCGGCACGGGTGGCGAGATCGGCGAGGCTTTGAAAGGCTTCGAGGTAGTCGGGGCGGCAGTCGGGGTAGCCCGAGTAATCGATCGCATTCACCCCCAGCACCAGCCGCTGGGCGCCGCGGGCCTCCGCCAGGCTGAGGCCGATGGCGATGAACACCGTGTTGCGCCCCGGCACGTAGGTGCTGGGAATCGCACCCTCCACCACCCCGCCCGTGGGCAGGGCCAGGTGGGCATCGGTGAGGGAGGAGCCGCCCCAGGCGGCCAGGTTCACGGCCACGGTGTGATGTTCGGCGAGCCCGAAGGCCCTGGCCACACCTGAGGCCGCCTCCAGTTCGCGGCGGTGGCGCTGGCCGTAGTCGAAGGAGAGGCCAATCACCCGGTGGCCCGCTTCCAGGGCCAGGGCGCAGGCGGTGGCGGAGTCGAGGCCCCCGGAGAGCAGGGCCACGGTGGTGGTGGGTGGGGCTGCCATGGGGTCAGGCTGGCAGATTCCGGCCCCCTTCCGCCTCGACGCCGGTGTTCCGGCTGATCAAGATGCGGGGGATCCCTTGTTGCCGTGCCATGGCTTCCCTGCGTTCCGGTGGAGGTGCCCGACCGTCTTTCCTGTGGCGATGGGGGGCTCATCGGGCGCCGTCCCCCGGCACCGGGCTGCGGTCCTGGGAACGTTGGGCCGGAGGGGCCGGCCTGCTGCTGGCGGGGCTCCTTCCCCTGTGGACCAGCCTCGCCCCAGCACCGGCCCTGGCCATTCCCCGGCTGGATCTGAAGCCCTATCCCGCCCCGGCCCCTGGGGAGCGCCGCTGGGTGATCCAGCTGAGTGGCCTGCTGCCGCCCAGCCCGGATCCGGCCCTCTCCGCCAACCCGGCCGACTGGCGTGTGGAGCTGATCGCGGGCCGCAACCTCGAGCTCGACTGCAATCAGGTGATGTTCTCGGGCCGAATGCGCAGCCAGCCCGTGGCCGGCACCCAGCTGCGGGTGGTGCAGATCAGCGAGGTGACCCCGCCGGCCTCCACCCGCATGGCCTGCCCCCCCGGGGAGCCGAAGCGGCGGGCCTTCGTGCCGATGGGCGGCAAGCCCTTCGTGGTGCCCTACGACGTGAGCCGCCCGATCGTGCTCTATGCCCCGAAGGATCTGGAGCTGCGCTGGCGCCTCTGGAAGGCCGAGCGGCGTCAGTGGCCGGCTCGCGAGTTCTGAGGTTCCCGG